>JASMTL010000166.1:0-8153 GCA_041694315.1 Methanosarcinaceae archaeon
CTTTTCGTAAAGTCAAAGGGAGAGGACGTGAAGGGTTTGAAGTAGACAGATACATTGTCCAGCCGGTAGAATGTACCGTCACATTCCATGGCATCAATTACGCCGGGCAGAATAACATCAGCTGCAGTTGGTGTTGGGCCTGGGGCAATGTCGATGCATACCATAGGAATCTCTGCAAGGTAGGACGCACAGTCTGCCGGGGTGTGTGCCATAAGATCGGCACCTACAACCATTGCTGCATCTGTATCCTTTTCCCTGAGAATATCCACACAACTTGTTTCACCAGGGTTATACCTGGGATAGCCCCGTGTAAAATCAAGGGCAAATGGATATCCATAGAGATAGGATGCAAGCATGTTGAATCCTGCAACATTGCAGTGGCCACGAAGCGCACCTATACTGGCTTTAGTACCGTGGTTGTTGTTCAACTCTTTTATGACGTTAAGTGCCATTTCGATGTTGCGGTGTTTACCGTATGATGAACTGACCCCAAGTCCGACAGAGAAACTGGCAAAGTTGGCATCGAGAACCATGTCCACCATTTCTTCCATAACGGAGATAGGTACACCGGTGACTTTTTCAACGGAGTGATGAGGCTCTTTACCGTTAAGGATTGTCAAAAGAGCATTGAACAGTTCATAATCACTGTTGGGATTGAGCTGGACATGAAGGTCTGAAGCATCGGCTGTCGGTGTCCTTCTTGGATCCACAGTAATAACTTTCCTGTCGAAACGTCCTCTTTTGGTCCAGTAACCTCTGGGGAAAATACCATATTTGGACATATGTCTGGGCATGGATTCCAGCGGGTTGGTACCCCAGTAGATGTTTACATCACTGCGGTTCTTTTTGGTACCTGCTGTAGCAGCGGCACATCCTGCTTCCTGGATACCCATAACCGTCGGTCCGTGGCATATTGTCGCATTGGAGTCTACTGTTCCACCAAGATATTCGCCTATATGCAGGCCTACTTCCTGGGCCTCACAGGAGGTTTCACTTCCCATAAAGAGCATGGGTTTCTTTGAAGCAGCAAGGATTTCTGCGGCCTTTGTCAGGGCTTCCTCCCAGCTAACTTCCACGAATTCCCCATCCTTTTTGATCATGGGCTTCCTTATACGGTGATCACTCACGATCTCCTGGAATTTTGCATTCCCCATCTTACATGCGTTCTTGACAGTGATGCTGTTATCTTTCAGTTCCACCTGCACATCATCACAAGAAGCACCACAGACGGGACAGAATATGTTCTTGAACATTTCATTTACCTCCTGCATACACTTTCAATACAATATCCTCGGCTGTGAGAACCTCCTCATCAGTGGGTTCTATATCAACAGGACTGCCCTTGTAAAGAGGCGACCCTGTGGAGAAAGTTTGAGGGTCTATTACCACGTTGGACCAGATGGCACGAGGCATGAATACATTGCCACACATAACTCTGTCAGTGCACCTTGTGTATACAGCTACTGTATGTTTGCCATTCATGCTGGTTACCTTCACCTTTTCAGGGCATCCAAGTTCCTCAAAGTCCAAAGGAGAAATCCAGCACAGGGCACATTCCTTCATGTAACCTTCGGAATATTTTTCGCCACCCTTGGCGAATTGTCCTTCATAAATTGTACTTCCGGTATTCAATAATGCTTTCATGATATCACCTCAGAGCTCCAGGTTTGCTTTCTTGCCAGCATACAGGACCCCTTTTGGTTTTTTGGATATGGCAAAGTCACCTGTGAATTTTTTAAATGCTCCACCACATTCGATATCCTCAAAACAGAGATCATATTGCTCATCTTCATACTGCATACCGGGAGTGAAATTGGCAATATGACCTTCGACCACAATTGTCCCACCGCTCATTTCGGCACCAATTGCACGTATAGCATTTCCTCTGATGACAATAAGACCACCGGACTGGCGTATACCGCAGAAGTTTTCAGCATTACCGTTTATGATGATCTCGCCACCTGTAATGCCTCCTCCCACCTGGCTCTGGACATTTCCGTCAACAACGATACGCCCTCCGCTCATTCCTTTCCAGCTGCCGCGGTAGGCACATCCCAGATGATCGACTGTGTTGCCCTTTATATAGAGCAAACCACCTTTCATTTCGGTTCCTGCCCAGGAATCTGCATCTCCCTCCACGATAATTTCGCCGCCTTTCATCTCAGCTCCGACTTTCATGCCTGTGGAACCCTGAATGACTATTTTACCTGCAGTCATTTCAGCACCGATCATTTTCACACGGGACACATTGCCTTTTATCAGAACGGAAGTTTCTTCAGCAGAACTTCCGCCCTGGCCTTCCACATCAAAGAAGTTCTTCAAGGGCAACTGGTCCGGACCCTGCCAGACTATCAACTGCTCAATTTCTTCCTTGCTCTTGCCTGCAAACTCATCTGGTTTGATTACATCGGCTTCGATCTTAATATCAATTTCAGTGTTTGGTGTAAGTACTACCTCTGTCATGACATCACTTCTCCATGTTTACATTGATGGGGGTTGGGTTGACGAGGTATTTCTCAGGTGTTGGATAGTTCTCGAATCCAAGGGTGTAGTACCTGAACCAATCCTTCACGTCCTCAAGCATCTTCTTTTCCTCGTTTGCATCGACCTTTATGTCACTGTAGTAGGTCCTTCTTTCGGGAATCGACATTATCTCGCCGTTATGGGCCGCGATTTCCCCGCCCTTGATGGTATAATCGGCATACCTGAATTTGGTGAGCAGATCATTGTAGTTGGCTGTAACGTCCAACCTGGTTGGATCGATATCATAAATGGTTACATCACCATCTGCTCCAACAGCAAGACTTCCTTTCCTGTGTGCCATACCATTGGTCTTTGCAGGAGTGGCACGGGTAATGGTTGCAATGTCATAGAGAGACAGTTCACGGCTGACACCGCCGAGTGTACTTCTGTCATTTGCCCATTTGTGGACTTCGCTGAATGTCTCATTCCTGTAAGCCTCTGACATCAACCAGGTCATGACATTCGGATATTTGGTGAATGGTCCACCGTTTGGATTATCGGTTGTCATGATGGTCTTCCATGGATCATTGATCAGAAGCAGGGATTCAAGTCCCATTGCCCACTGGACACTGTGTACAGGATTGCTCTTGAGATATGTGAACGGGCAGACACCGGAACCACATTCAAGCTCTACATCACAGTTGGACCATTTACCGCCTGTAAGGACTGCAATGTCATGAATAGACGGACCGTCACCGGTCATACATGTGGCTTCCCCGAATGGTACACTACCACTGTCAATTACCACATGGTCCTGACTGTTAACATAATCTGTAATATCTTTTACACCGGATTCAAAGTCTCTCCAGGATGTTCCGCCGAAGGCATTGAATTGCAGGTGAGTCAGGTAGATGGATTTATCCTTTGTAGGATCGATCTTGGTTTCCGCCCATTCGACTCCCATATCCTGGTTGGGTTTGACTTTTGCTGGAATGGTAAGGGATTCCTTTGTTGTTTCATAGCATCCCGGGTGACCCAGGTTGTTGGCGTGCAGGTGTACCGGCATAGGAAGGCCGAGCATTTCATTGACTTCGGTAAGTCCTTCGATGATTTCCCTTGGTGTAATTTCAAAATGGATGTTGGTCTCATCCAGGGATTTGACATTCTTACCCCATCCCCAGTTCTCCACACCGGCAGGGTTCACACATTTTATACCATAGGTCTTGTGTGTCCTCATCATCCAGGCCACATATGCAGCAGCCTTTTCGAGATCGCCTTCCTTGAGATAGCGCATCATGAACCAGTTGTTACCAAGAACAAGGTATCCTCCCATGTCAAGCATTGGGATGGAATGCATCTCTTCATGGGTGTGACGTGCTTCCATAGGCGGGACTGCAGCTTCAAAAGCTGTTGTATATCCCATCTGGGCATACTCATATCCTTCAAGATATACAGAAGGTACGGTTTCCCCGGTTCCGCCATGGGTTATTGAGGTCTTTGGACGATTCCACTTATAACTGTCCTCTGGCCGCATCAGACGGCCGGAGTTTACTTTGGCACCCGCAATATGGGTGTGTGAATCCACACCGCCTGGCATTACAGTTTTACCAGTGGCATCAACGACCTTTGCGTTTTTCATTTCCGCATCAGATAATTCAGGGACTACTTTTCCGTCCTTGATATAGATGTCCATGATGTCCCCATTTATCTCATTGAGGGGATCAAAAACATGTCCATTTTTTATTGCAATAGTAGCTGCCATATTATTCCACCTCTCTCTTCTCCAGCCATATAGCGTTTGTCGGGCAGATCATGGCACATGCGCCACAGGAGCCACAAACGTCCTGATCAATTATATTAACTGCTCCGTTCTTGACTTCCAGCAATGCTTTTTCATCCATGTTATTGAGGTGCCCCGCAGCAAGTTCTTTGTTTGCATAGGCATTCACAGGACAGACAATTACACAGTTTCCGCAGCCAAGACAGTCATATTCGTCGGTGACAAGTTTGGAAGTAAGTGTTGGCTCGGGGGAAGGTTTGTCGAGGAGTTTTTTCTCGAATACTTTCTTCTTTTCCATTTCAGCTGTAATTGCAGTTTTCCTGACATCAATTGCCTGTACTGGACAGGAAACTGCGCATGCTCCACAGTAGATACATGCATCCGGCCTCTGGGCTACTTTGTCAACACGTTCCCCGGCTTCCCATTCCGGATTGAATAATGCATTGCATGGGCATACATCCACACAGGTACGGCACGCCTGGCAGATGTCCTCGTCCCTGAACCAGGTTCCTTCAAATGGTTTCTCCACTTCTATGGCATCAACCGGACAAACGGATTCACACCATCCACAATGTACACAGCATTCCTGATTGATTGTTGTTGTACCATCTATTTTTGCTTCATTATCGTTGGAGAGCCACTGATTCACTTCAATGCAACCCTGTGGACATACCTGTTCACAAAGTCCGCAGTGTACACAATCATCATTGACAGTGGTTGGTTTAATAGCATTTATGAGGAAGGTTTTTTCCTCTACTGGCTTTCCCTCTTCTCTCATTTCAAGAGCACCTGTAGGACAGACTTTGGAACACATTCCACATGTTATACATGTGTTCGGTCTGGTCTCCAGGAACTCTTTGTCGATGAGTCCTCTGGCAACCGGTCCAACTGAACCGATGACCAGTGTCTCTTTTGGACACACCATGACACAAGTTCCACAGACGATACACTTCTCAGGAATGTATATCACCTGTTTGTTGTCCTTTGTCGAAATCACTGTTTCATTCATATTGTATAGTCTCCGTTTGGCTATCGTTACATGCATCACAAAGAACTTCATTGTTTCTTTGAATAAAACTTTCATTGCATTTCTGGCATAATTTTATTGTCTTTTTCTTTTTTACCGGCACATCTATATCTACCATTTCACAGGAATAGACATTCTCACCGGCTTCAAGAAGCACAGGAACAACTTCTTCGTGGCGAAGTTTCTTTGTGTTCATATACCAGGCATGCAATTTAGGGTAATCTTTAGTCTTCTCCGGGTCGAGATATATTCTTACTCCTTTAACAGAAGCAATTCCCGATGGAGCTTGTTTGTTCACGATCACAGCCATTTTTCCTGTATCGTGAACTCTCAAGCGTTTATTGCCGGTTGTGGCACTTTCAAGTATCTGAAAAGGGTCGGGTATACAATTATATGTTTCACTTAGGGCGTATATCCTTTCTCCTTCCTTTACATCAAGTACCCTTTTTGCAATATTTAGCATGTGGATTCCTATTAAAGCACCACTGCTCAAAAAACCGTGGAATGGGACGACCTTTTCGACCTGTGTAAATAGTTCTGGATATTCCACTTTTATCTTCTCTAGGATCTCATCCATAGTTTCCATATAAAAACCTCTAATAAAGAAGGCCGGTGAGATGCTTATAAGCGTCCGGATGCCTAAAGAACATAGCGATGAAAATTATATATAATTATCGATGTGCATCAACCCGCAGACCTACCATAAAAGAGGCTATGCAGCCTTGCTAAAGGCTGCAATAACTATCTGCAAAGAAGCTATTCTTCCTTTTATTCTGTTGCTGTGGAATTGTCTTCAGCCAGGCTCTGGGAAAGCTGGTTTAGTACATCTTCCATCTGATCTATTTCTTCCCCGTAACCGGTCCAATTGCCTTCTTTCAGATATTCCCGGGCCTGATTGTAATGGTCCAGTGCTTTTTGTGCAAGCTCCCGGGAGGTTTGGGATACTTCCGGCTGATCGGTTCCTTCTTCCCTGTCAACACGGCCTTCAACTAGCATTTGCAGGGATTCTTTCAGGTCTTCCCCCATGACAACTCTTTGTCCCGAAGAAACAACAACTCTCCTTAGTTCCGGAATTTCAGACTGTTCAGCACTTATGAACAGGGGTTCTGAATACAATATCGAGTTACCGATTGGAACTACAAGCAGATTTCCCCTAATTACACGGGAACCACTTTGACCCCAGAGGGTCAGTTGCTGAGAAATATCAGGGTCCTGATCGATTCTGGATTCAATTTGGGTAGGTCCATAGACAAGTTCTCCCTTTGGCAATTCGTAATGCTTGAGTTGTCCATAGTTTGGCTTATCACATCTGGCTGCAATCCAGGCAATCATATTCTCTCTGTTACGGGGTGTAAACGGTTGCAGCAACACATATTCCAATCCACCATCATCGGGTAATTTGGTGACCATGTAATAGGGTTCCATTTCAATACTGCTTCCCCTGTAAACTTCCCTTGGTATTTGCCAGGAATCCTCTTTATTGTAGAATTCTTGGGCAGATTTCATGTGGTAATTTTCGTATAAGTCCATCTGGACCTTAAAGAAATTCTTGGGATAGCGGATATGTTTTTGCAGGCCTTGCGGCATTTCATCAAATGACTTAAACAAATCCGGGAAAATCTTAGAGTAGGTATTTACGACCGGTTCGTCCTCTATCATATAGAAATCAACCGTTCCATCATAGGCATCTACAACAACTTTCACTGAATTTCTGATGTAATTAATACCGTTAAACTGTGCTCCGTAATAGGTTTCAGAATAAGGATACTTGTTAGCCGTAGTGTAAGCATCCATTATCCAGTAGACCTTGCCTTCATGGATTACCGGATACGGGTCATTGTCATATTCGAGGAATGGTGCTATTTCCTGTGCCCTGTCCTCAATCTGTTGACGGTACAACAAGCGGGATTCATCATCGATATACTGGCTCAGGATAAAATTCGGTTCACTAAAGGTATATGCGAATATCAGCTGTTTTACAAATGAATCCAGTAGTATTCCACTTTTACCTTCATATTGTGTAAATACATTCTGCCCTTGTTTTGGATAATCAAATTCATCCTTTCCGGTATTTACTATATTGTAATCCCTGTTGATTTCCCCGTAATATATCCCTGGACTATCAACTTCAAATTCTCCTCTTGGAGGAATGTCCTGTAAGACCAATTCAGGTCTGCCATCTTCGGTTTTTGTACTGACCGGATTCATAACCATCCCGTAACCATGGGTATATACCAATTTTTCATTGACCCATGTCTTGGCTTCAGGGGATAGGCGAGAGGTATCCAGTTCCCTGGCCGATATCATATACTGCTTGTATCCATCTTCAACATGATAGCGGTCTGTATCAACATCGTTGAAAGTATAATAGGTTCGGATCTGCTGAAGCTGTTTATAGGTCTGCTCCAGGGCACGCCGATCCCATATCCTTATATTATCAATTACCTCTGAATTGTCTTCCAGCTCTGATGAAGTCAAATTCATATTGGCTTTGAACGGCTTTTCTTCAATATCAGAAAGTCCGTAAGCAGTTCTTGTATAATTTATATTGTATTCCAGATAGGGTTCTTCAAGCTGGATTTCAGTCGGTTCGACCTTGAATTGCTGATAAACACCCGGTACAAAAGAGCTGGCCACTATAAAGAGTGCTATAAGAGCTATAGCCACAAAAGGTATTTTTATGTTTTTCAACTTGACGTTGGCCAGTAAAGCAATTGAGGTCAGCACTGACAATACAGTCAGAATGGTGAAAATCGGCAAGCTTACATTGACAGCGGTATACCCGGCGCCTGCGACAACCCCCTGCTGGGAGAATAATATTTCATATCTTTCAAGGAAAAATCCAAAAGCAATTAATGCAAACAGGAATGCAAGTATTGCAGA
>JASMTL010000167.1:0-3771 GCA_041694315.1 Methanosarcinaceae archaeon
ATATCCTTGCAGGAGCCGGTCCATGAATGAATGGCTTCGGTTCCTTCGGGAACAGCATGGGTCATGAAAAATGCTATATTCTTACCAGCTACATTCTCTTTTACAACTTCAGAGACATTTTCTGGAATGTTGAATTGCTGGACCGGAAAACCCACAAACACGAGATCATAACCTTCGAAGTTGCTTACATCTTTGATGTCTTTGATATCCTTCTCACCGGTAATTTCCTCATATATTGCTTCAGCTATTTTCTTTGTATTTCCTGTCTGTGACATATATGTTACTAATGTTTTCACATAATTCCCCCTATCATTATCAAAAAATTACTTGCTGCTAGTTTATATAGATACGGGTTAGTGAAATGTATTTTATTCTTTTCGGTACAGAATAGCAACTCAAGCATAGGTATGAAATACGGATTTATGAAAATGGAAAATTTATTGAGAGTTAATGTTGATGATTTTGTGTATATTGGGAAAGAGGCCAATGATATTGATGAGCAGGAATTGGATGTGAGAAAGCCTCAACAATTCATTAACAAACAGGAGATAATGGATAACATTCTAAATATGTCTCATAAACAGGCTGAAAATTTAGGAGATTCTAGAAGTAGATTCCAGAAAATCAAGAATAGGATAAGGGAGGATGGAGATCTTAATTTGAATACTCCTGCTGTGAGAAGATTATTATAAAGTCTTTATTGTTTGGTTTCATTTATTATTTACTAAGCGATAATAGCTTTTTAATTTCAAAGGCTAAATAAAACAAAATCACTAACCACCCTCCAAAAATGAAAAAGTATGTTAAATATCTATATTGCATCATAGTTTCATAATTTTGCAACATCATAAATAAAGGTAAAAACACTCCTGTAATCGAAAAAAATAGTAGTGTAATAAGATTATTTCTTAAACTTAAGACTTCATCTTTAGATTGCAATATGTTTTTTTTATTCCATAAGAGATTTTTATAATAGGAAAGTTCTGCGTTACTTTCAGGGATTTCTTCTTTAAAGCGCCAATATTTATCCCATTTCCTTTTATGTACTTGAATGTCCGCTTGAGTTGGTATTCTTGGTGGCTTGAAATCTAGTGGACTGAAATCTAGTGGCTTGAAATCAAAACCTGATACTAAATTACCATAATTCAGGAAAGAAAAGGGTTTTCCCATTGATCTTCCCTTCTTTTTCCTAATTTGAGAAAGATAATCTTCATTATATTTTTCTTTAAGAACAGACTCCTGTATGTTATGAAACTCCACTTTCTCTTCTTGTTCTTTGGCTCTTTCAAGAAGATCAGTTAACTCTGGAGGATTATCAGGATTTATATTAGAAGATGTATAATCTAAAAATTCATCAACCAAATTTTCTGCATATACCTTAACATCCTTCAAGTAATCATTGTTGTATTTTTGTTTGAGGATTTCAATATCGATATCGGAATATTCGTTCAACCCTTGAGATGTGTTATGGAGTTCCTCTAAACTGGGAGGATTATTAGGGTCAATTAAAGATATGTAGTCATCAAGGAATTTATCTACTAATTCACTATTGGTTTCATAGTCTAATTTTTTTACATACTCTATTTTTGGATTTATTTCTTTTTCAATATAATTTATTTTAGTTTGATGCTCGTTGATTTCTTTTTGTGTCTGAGTAACAAACGATTTGTGATTTATGAGTTTAGTCGTAATGAATGCTCCCATTAATCCGACTATTGCAGCTGCACTTTGAGCAGAAGCACTATAAAACCAATTAGGATCAATTTGGGATGTAATTAGTGTCATTTTGTTAGAATTTACAAAAAGGTCAGATAAATTATTAATAAAACTAGAAATGTATTTTGATATATTTGTAATATTATTTAATAAAACTTCTTGGGTTATTTGATCCATTTATGTTAGAATAATATCCTAAGTTCTTAAAAGTACCGTTTTTTTCTAGAAATTGCTAGATATATATTTTAAAAAGTTCCGTTTTTCAGGATACCTATATCCAAAAAAAAAAAACAGATGCGGGGAGTGGGATTCGAACCCACGAACTTCTACAAGACAGGGTCCTAAGCCCTGCGCCTTTGGCCTGGCTGGGCAACCCCCGCAAAAAGATTGAAAGGCATTTCACGTATTTCCAGAATAACAACCTGTACTTATCGTCCGGCTGTGTGGAAAGTGGTCTTACATGGGCACACATAGATATTAATGTTGCGCAAAAATATCATTCAATCCTTGTGGCAATCTCATGACGTTTCAGGAAATCCGGTACCCAGGGCGGGTCATAGCTCAGCCGGAAGAAAGTGCCTTTGCGGATGTAATCATGGGAATCCAGGAATTGTTCCAGATAACTGCGTTTATGGGAAATGATGGCATCGGAAATGCTGCCCCTGAACTTAACCACTGCAATCCTGCGGGGGGACAGTGTTTGCAGGACCACATCCTCTGAGAGAGGGGCAGGTGGTTTTGTAGAAGTAAATTCTTCGGGTAGCACAAAAGCCATCTCCATCCCCTCTTCCTGAGGATAACAAGTAATCACAGGAGTGGTCATTGAAATCTTCAGCTGTTTTTCATTGGAGCCGAAGATGTATGCCGCTATTTTCCTGAAAGCCTCATTTGAACCCGATGCATTCGTCCTGGCAATCACCATTTCCGGATAATAACGAATCTCGATATCATCGGCAGGTTTTTCCAATGTATCATATTCAGCAGTAGGAATCCCCATAATCAAACCCCATTATACATAAGCACCAAACATTAATCACTGTTTCGAACTAATCAATGATTCTTAACAACCTTGGATTTAAGTCTCTCCAGAACCTTTTCACTGCGAAGTTCTCTCAAAGCATCCGAAGCAATCCAGCCAGCACTTTTGGAATCGATCTCCCCTATTCGTTCAGCACATTCTGTGGCCCTTTTATTAAGATATAGACTGCGTTTTCCTATCTGGCGCAGGGCCCAGTTCACAGCCTTTTTCACCATATTGCGCCCGTCGACAGCTTCACGTTCAATTACCGGGAAAAAGGCAAGAAAGGCTTCATCAGGAGCCTGCTTATCGCTTACGGCCAGCCGGGCCATCATAACAAACCCGGCCCTTTTAACAAACTCCTCCTGTTTACCACTCCACTCGAAAGCCTTGTGCCAGGCAAGAGATGTCTTTTCAAACAGGTTCATGCAACACTGATCGCATATCTCCCAGTAATCAAAATCACCCACCCACATATCCATCTGTTCCGTCGTGACCTTTGTAGGTTCATCCACCATACTTGCAAGGATGCGAGTCTCCCTCAGGTCTATTTCCCATAGGGCAAGGGCCAGTTCATGATCTTTTCCTGTATCCTTTGCAATGCTGCGCAGAACCGGTATTGAAATTCCCACTGCTTCTGGTGTAATATCATACTTTTCCATACCATCCACAGCAGTTGGATTGGCATTCTCATGCAACTTTTCAAGAATGGTATCTGTTATTGTAATGAAAAGACATCAAATACTTACTAATAAATATCTTTGTCCAAAACAGGATTGTAAGAAAAAGTGCGTCGACCGGGATTCGAACCCGGGTTTAGGGCTTGGAAGGCCCCAGTCATAGCCACTAGACCATCAACGCTCACTGCAACCTCTTGATAGTATTTTTCAGATATAACCCTTTCGGCCATGCCGGTTATGGCTAAAAGGTATTGCCACCAGCAAAATACAATTACAGGGAATAAGTTTCCCTCATTTCCCTGATAGCATCCCTCAGCCGGGCTGCTTCCTCGAATTCCAGGTTGCGGGCAGCCTCAT
>JASMTL010000168.1:0-3748 GCA_041694315.1 Methanosarcinaceae archaeon
GGTATAATTGGTTGGAAAGAAGGATCAAAAGCCATAAAGAAGCACTTGAGTACTGGAAAAACCAAAAAGAAGTGATTGCGGGGAATGTTGCATGAAAGATGTATCTTCAATGACAGAACGCGAACTTAAAGATACTGTAAATAATTACAGGAAAGAGATATCCCAGCATGAAAAGAGCTTAAAAGGGGTTTTCGAAGAGCTCAAACTTCATAAAACTAATATCGATGAACTCAAAGAGAAAAGGAATGAGCTCAATGCAAAAGTCAGGGAACTTGCAAAAAAGGCACGGGAAGAAAAAACGCAACGTGATGATATCAACAAGAAGATAGCTGATTTGAAATCCAGAAGGAATGAAGTTGCTGGTGAAAGGAATAAGGTCGTAAAAGACATAAATGATCTCAAAAAAAAGCGTGATCAGTATAACGAACAATCAAAGGGGAGTTTGGAAACCCTTTCTAAAGCCTATGCTGAAGACCTTGATAAATTCCTCAACGCTGATATTCCCCTGAAACACGAACTGGATCTTTTTGAAAAACTCAACGAACTGGAAAAGCGTCTTGAAGCAGCAAAAGCTGCCAATCATTTCCACAAACAGGTCATCAATATTTATGAAAATACCAGGGATATTGGTGATGAGGAAAGAGATGTTTCAAAGGAAATAAAACAACTTGCAGAAAAATCCCAGCAACATCATTTGAATATGATAAAGTTATATAACCAGGTCGATGAAATCCGTAAAGAAGCGGATAAATTCCATTCACAGATCAAAGAAACCTATCAGGTAATTGCTCCTACCCGTGAAAAGATAGACCCTCTCAAAACAAAAATATCTAATTTGAGAGATGAATTGAGTATCTATCTTGATAGATTGAATGATATACAGACCCATAAAGACGAACAAAAAAAGAGTGATCAGCACGTCGCCGCAAAAGAAAAATTTGAAAAGACCGGCAAACTCAGTCTAGATGAACTGAGAGTCCTTATGGATAAAGGAGATATCAAACTCTAAAGTTACCTGTGTTCATAGACATAGGGCAACAGAAGGGCAAAGAGGACCAGGAGTGTCGGATTTAAAAAAGGCACCCTCTGATTTTGAGATTCATTATCAGATGTATTCTGCACTTTATTCTGCATCTTTTCATCATCCGGATTATAAGGGTACCTTTGATCCACATATTGATAAACTGGCTCAAAAGTTACCAGCTCACCACTGGAACCATAATATATCCTATCCATTGTAATATTGAATACAGGTGATGAATTACTGGAATAGGTAAATACCTCACCCCGACCCAGAATGGAATCCGCCACACTTTCACCATTCAATGAAAGGGATACCCATACCCTTTCACTTTCAGGGTTGACATACTTGACATGCAGAGAATAATCCTGCGCAAAATCGAAGGCCTCTCCGGCTTTAACATACACTGAAGTCCCATTGAGAATTACTTGCGGATCCTCGGCAGCTACCACACCACATAAAAAAATATTAAGCAGTACAAAATAATAAAAAAGTTTAAAAGATGAAATATCCTTCATCACAATCCCCGTCAGATATAGATGCAGCGGCCAGACATAATTTCTTCGGTTGAACCATTGTTTTTCTGCAAAATTAAACCTCCGGAGAGGGATACCCCAATTGCTCTGCCCTCCTCCATTTTAGAAGGAGTGACAATACGTACCTTTCTACCAATAGTATCCGAAGAATCTATCCATCTTTCCATCAATTCCTCAAAGGATTGTGTCTTGAAATGGATATAATGCTGTTCCAGATTATAAAGTAATGACCGGACAAATTCAAGCCTATCTACATAGGTACCAAGCTCATCACTTATAGTTGTGGAACCATCCCGGATTTCCTCCGGCAACATCTCGGTATTAAAGTTTAAATTAATTCCCATACCCAGGACAATATATTCAACCCGATCTATTTCAGCTTCCATTTCTGTAAGAATCCCACAAATCTTTTTGCCGTTGACAAGCACATCGTTTGGCCATTTCAGAGACGGGTTCAGACCAATTGATTTCAGAGAATCAACTACAGCAAGCCCACCCACAAGAGTCAATCTCGAAGCATTTGAAGGGACTATCGATGGCTTAAGAACAATGGATATCCATACCCCTCCCTGAGGAGATACCCAATCAAATCCCCTTCTCCCACGTCCCTTTTTCTGGACTTCCGCAATTACAACCGTGCCTTCTGTTGCATCTTTTGCAATTGTTTTTGCATAATCGTTGGTAGACTCAAGTTCCGTAAAATGACGGATGTCCTTACCCATAATATCTGTCTCAAGGCCCGCTTGCACAAGTTCTGGCAAAAGAGTATCCGGAACCGAGTTTAAGATATAACCTTTACCAGGGGATGAGATGATCGAATAGCCCTGGTTTTGAAGCGACTGAATGTATTTCCAGACCATTGTCCTGGAAATTTCCAGTTTCATGCCAATCTGTTCCCCGGAAATAGGCTTGCCCTCTGTCTGAGAAAGAAGACGTATCAATTCAATCTTTTTATTCTCCACAAAACTCCCCGCAATAAAGAAAGAGCGACAGATAAAAAAAGGTATCTGTCGTCATTCATCTGAGCCTTTCATATCATGCCTTTTTGCAGCATTCATATATGAGCCAACTGCAGTGCTGATCGCAGCAATCTTCTTGTTGCGATCCTCAAGAGCAGAAGAAAGAGTTGCACATCTTTCACTATCAGATACAGATATCTTCTCTAAAGCTGAAAGCACATCGTGGTCATCAATAAAGTGTGTTGTCAGGTCCCCTTTGGCAAATGCATCAATGGACAAAACCGTTCTGTGGAAAGGAATGTTGGTTTTAACACCTACAACCACATATTCATAGAGGGCTCTTTTCATCCGCGCAATGGCTTCCTCCCGATCACTTCCCCATACACAGAGTTTGGAGATCATTGAATCATAAAAGGGAGGAATAACATAACCCATATGGACACCACTGTCCACCCTCACACCGGGACCACCTGCTGAACGATACCTGCGTATTTTACCGGGTGACGGGGCGAAATCATTCAGCGGGTCCTCGGCATTGATACGACATTCGATAGCCGAGCCTCTGATCTCAATATCATCCTGGGTAAAGGGTAATTTTTCGCCACAGGCAACACGCAGTTGCTGTTTTACTATATCGATGCCTGTAACAAGTTCGGTAACTCCATGTTCTACCTGCAAACGTGTGTTTACCTCAAGGAAATAATAGTCACCCTTTGAATACAGGAATTCAACAGTACCGGCATTTACATATCCTATTGTTTTGGCAGCTTTGACAGCAGCCTCACCCATATCCCTGCGAAGTTCAGGAGTCATTATAGGAGAAGGAGCCTCTTCAATCAATTTCTGGTGTCTTCTCTGAATGGAACATTCACGGTCCCCTAGATAGAAACAATTGCCATGAGAGTCAGCCAGTATCTGTATCTCTATGTGGCGTGGTTCTTCAAGATATTTTTCAATGAAGACGGTGGAATCACCAAATGTTGAAACTGCAACATTACGTATGGACGAAAGTGCCCGGGTCAGCTCTTCTGGAGTATAAACAACTTTCATGCCTATACCACCACCACCGGCAGAAGCTTTCACCATCAAAGGATATCTGATGGATTCACCTATTTCAATCGCTGTGGCATCGTCCTCAATAGCCCTGCCATCACCCGGAACCACCGGTACACCGGCCTCAATCATTGCCGAGCGGGCAGTAATCTTGCTACCCATCTTTTCTATAACTTCAC
>JASMTL010000169.1:0-9724 GCA_041694315.1 Methanosarcinaceae archaeon
ATGTTGTACTTGAAAGAATGTGTTCTTATCTGGCAGAAAAAGGTCTTTGCGATATTTCTGAAACCACTCTGCCTGCTAAATGTAGTTTGAGCAGGGAACATTATATTTCTCTTGTAGAAATGAATGAAAAGACTAAAGGAAAAGTGGTAATGGTTGCCCTGCCAAAAGAGACCAAGGATAGGCTCACGTCACTGGGGATGGTCGCAGGAGAGGATATTGAAATCAAAAGAAAACAGAAACAGGGATGCATTTCTATAATTACCAAGGGTACTGAAATAGCCCTGGGAAAAGAAGTGGCGGAAAAAATCTTTGTAAAACCTGCAGAAAACGACCACAGGCAGCGGAGACGTGGTACTCATTCCTGATTCTTGCTGCGGGGCAGCCGAAAAACGCATGCATGACGGCGATCATTACATGACAATTGCCTTTGTTGGCAATCCCAGTGTAGGTAAAAGTGCTTTTTTTTCCAGGGTCACCGGTGTGGGTGTCATGGTTTCCAATTATCCGGGGACCACAGTGGAAATGACACGTGGGACTGTAAAGGTCGGCCAGAAGAAGATAGATATTGTGGATTTGCCGGGTATTTATTCGCTGGGTACTTCCACAGAAGATGAACGGGTCTCAAAGGAATACCTGCTGCGTGAATATCCCGATGTAATCGTAAATGTGGTGGATGCCACACGACTGGAACGTAACCTGTATCTTACCCTTCAGATACTGGAACTCGGGGTACCCGTGGTAATTGCCCTCAATCAGCTGGACGCTGCCAGGGAAATGGGTATTGATATTGATGCCCCAAAATTGTCCCAGTTGCTGGGTGTGCCGGTTGTGCCTACTGTTGCCACCAAGGGAATCGGGCTTGATGAAGTCCTGAAAGAAGCAGTTAACCCGTCCCTTTCATCAGAAGGGCGAATCCGTGTTCATTATGACAATCATATAAATAAAGCTATCAATGATCTTGATGTGGATTTTCCTGATACGGCTTCTGTAATAAAATTGCGTGCTCTTGAAAATGACGCTGATTTTGTACGCATGTGCTGCAGGCCCCATGAAGCAGACCTGCTTCTATCAAAGGCTTCAAAAATGGCTTCAGAAATCGAAGATGTCCACGACATGGCTATTTCAGATACCATGGCAAGAGACCTCTACGGGGAAGCCGGACAGATTGCAGACTCTGTCCTGTCAATTGTGGAAAAGGACACTTCTCTGAAACATCGTATTGATGACATGCTCACATCTGAATATGTTGGTGTCGTGGGTCTTGCAGTGGCTCTTTTACTGACTTTCCTTCTGGTTTTCAGGGTTGGGGGATTCTTGGAGGAGGGAATCGTCCATCTTTTTGAAACCTACCTGATAGCTCCGGTTGAAGCGGAGCTTGTAACAAGCAACCCTATTGTGCGCAATGTAATCATCTACTCTCTGCTGGGCATAGAGGCCGGATTTGCCATTGCAATTCCCTACATAGGGATTTTTTATATTATCCTCTCTGTTTTCGAGGATTCGGGATACCTGACCCGAGCAGCCTTCCTGCTGGATAACCTTACTCACAGGATGGGGTTGCATGGCAGGGCAGTAATTCCCCTGGTCCTGGGACTGGGTTGTAATGTACCGGCAATCATGGCTACCCGTGCATTGAATACATTGAGAGAGAGGCGTATCGCTTCGGTTCTCATATCCCTTATTCCCTGTTCTGCAAGGACTGTTATTATTCTGGGACTTGTAGGTACCTTTGTGGGTTATTGGGCTGCGGTATCAATCTATGTGCTGGAGATCTTCATAATTTTCATTACCGGCTGGATACTGGGCAGGGGTCTTCCCGGGGAACGGACCGGGTTTATAATGGAGATGGGTCCCTTGAGGCATCCCGATGTTGTTTCCACTCTTAAGAAAACCTGGCTCAGGATACGTGAGTTTGTCTACATCGCTTTTCCTCTTCTGATAGTTGGGAGTGCATTACTGGGGGGGCTGGATAGTCTGGGTATACTGGATATTTTCGAGAATGCCGTATCTCCTGTATCTGTAGGGCTTCTGGGTCTGCCTGCTTTTGCTGCCACAGCACTTGTATTCGGTATCCTGCGCAAGGAAATGGCGCTTGAGATACTGGCGGTGCTTGCGGGCACTGCCAATTTTGCAATGGTATTGACACCTCTGCAGATGTATGTATTTGCTGTAATTACAACAATATATATTCCATGTGTTGCAACCATTGCAATACTAAAACATGAGCTGGGTACAAGGGACACTCTTATGATTTCCACCTTTACGATACTCCTTGCACTCACTGTGGGTGCATTAGTCTACCAGATCGGAATGTTCTTGTAAAGAGGTAAGAATCGACAGGTTTTTAAAAACAATCAACGGTGTTAATCTTAATGACACGCATCACTGACCCCCGGAAAAGAAATGCAATATCCGTTTTGCAAGACATTTTTGAAATGAACAATATGAGGGAACCTGTGGGTGAAGAGGTGGATTCCTTGCTCGAAACCATGGGCACACATGCCAGTCTTGTAGAGGGCGGCGTCTTATCAAAAGAAGATTTTAGTGATACAAGCCCGGATTTGCCACGGGGATTCAATGAAGGAATGTAATTTTACCAGTCGGGCGTGAGATTGAGCAGTTCAACTACATCCCGCAGGATGTCAGGATTGAACTCGTCATCTATCCTGTAGTCACTTAGTAAGTGGCCTTCCAGGCTAATTCCATCCACGTAACCGTACCAGTAGATAACCATTCCGCTACCGTACAATTCTTCATAGCGGGAAAACTGTTTTTCGAGATAGGTCTGATGTTCGGTCTCGTTACCAAATACGGCTTTGCTTTCGACCCAGTTTACCTGCTGACCCTGTATCTCAACAGGGTCTGGAAAGAGAAAATCAGGTGTTTTTTCTGCACCTTGCTTTCTCAGTTCTTCTTCTGTTAGATATTCGATATTTCTGTATTCAAGCCATCTGGCTACAATCATTTCCCCGAATATTCCTTTTCTGGCTTGAAAAGAGTGGGCTTCAGGTGAAAAATAGAGATCTGTTTCAAGGGCTTTCTTTATTTCAGATGCAAGCCGTTTGTCTTCTATCTCATAGAGGTGATTGAATACATATTTCTTGGACATTCCCATTTCTTTTAGCAGTGTTGTGGCTATAAGGGTAGGTGGGAACCTGTATTCTTCTGAAAGTTGAATTATGCTGCTACCCATCTTCCATTTTTTGAGCAGTAAAGTGCTTTTATTCTGGATTAGATAATAATTTTTCTTAACATGATCAATAATTTTCTGGTGGAGGATGGAAGCGACTACACCTACAGGCTGGCAGTAATCCAGGGCCAGTTTTTCAAAGTCTGAAGTATCCCGGACGTTTCGGTATATCTCATTATATTCGGTTTTGTCCATCCTTGTTCTCCTTCAGGAGACATTTGTCGCATTGTTTGGTTGCACAGTACCTTTTAGCGTACTCCACTATCAGGGCGTGATATTCCTTGTACATTTCCACATCTTTTGGAATATTCTTCTCGAACATTTCCTGCAGCTGGTGGTAATTGCCCTCAATTCCGATACATCGCATTATTCTGGTCGTATATGCATCAATTACAAAACAGGGTTTCCCGGCAGCATATAAGAGGATACTATCCGCAGTTTCAGGTCCGATACCCTTTAATTCAAGTAAAAGCCTGCGCAGTTTTTCTGTTGGAAGCGAAAAAAGTGCTTCTTCTCCGTGATGATCAAAATAGATTGATATCTCCTGTAATCTGCTGGCCTTTTGTCTGTAAAATCCGGTACATCTGACATCCTCTTCAAGTTCCTGCAGATCTATCTCTGCCAGTTTGCCGGCCTCAATCATATTCTTCTGTTTGAGGTTATCGATAGCTTTTTCCACATTGGTCCATTTTGTCTGCTGGGTAAGTATTGCTCCGACTATAACCTCAAAAGGGGTTTCAGCAGGCCACCACTGCTGTGGACCAAATTCCCGGATGAGTGTGTCATATACAGATTGCAGCATATCTGCGTGCATGTTATCTGCTTTATCTGTCTGACCAGAACTCTTCTTCATAATCATCTGGAAGGTCAAGTTCCATTGCTTTGTCTATACTTTTCCTCTTTCCTTCTGTGAACATTTCTCTGTTTTTTTCTTCCCCGGCAGCCTTATCTCTTTCTGGTTGTGGGATTTCCTCCGTGGGTTCTCTGGAATCTACCGGTGGTTCTGTCCTGTTCTTTAGTTTTTGCTTCACACGTTGTGCGTATTCATCCACTACAGATTCGGAACTCCTTCTCATTTTTGTGGTCTGATTATACCCAACGGAACAGTTCTCATCACCGCTACGCCAATCCACATGGTAGAGGTGACACTTTCTTTTTTTGCACACATGAGTCCTATCAATGGGACAGATTTCCGGTAAAGACATACTTAACACTCCTCATATAGGTGAATATTAGAGGCTTTTAAGAGTATCGGCTATCAGGGGGGCTACCGAGATACTGCTCTGTGGTTTTTCAAGGGTATCAGTGGATATAATCTACTTGACACCAGCATTGTAAAGACGCACCACGGCATTGCGTGCAAGTACCGGGTGTATACAGGCAACATATATGTCTGCTGCACCCTGCTCTTTAAGCATACGGATAGATTCTGCCATGGTACCACCGGTTGCAATCATGTCGTCCAGCAGTATCAGATCCCTTCCGCTCACATCAATCTCTTTTTCAGCAATCGTTACACTTTCTCCGCTATGCCTTGTTTTTTCAAGTTGTTCGTAGGGAATGCCTATATCTGCAGATGCACTTTTTGCAAGTTCGAGGGCACCAACATCCGGGGAGATTATGAGTGGATCTGTCAGGTTCAGAGAACGTATATGATTCCCGATTAAGTGTGAAGCGTCAAGGTCAAAGGAATCGGCATTGAAATGTTCAAGTATGCTTCTCTCATGTATGTTTACAGTGAAAACCCTGTCAGCATTAATGGTTCGGCCAATTGCACGCGCACTGACCGGTTCTCCCCGATTGAAAACTTTGTCCTGTCTGGCATATCCCATATACGGTATTACAACGTTGATGGTTGGTGCTTCTTCACAAGCATCTATTAATTGTAGCAGGGCTACATAATCACTATCTGTAGGTGTACTCTGTATTATAGTAACATCATCGATGCTGTCATCCCTGATGCGGGTATACAGTTCCCCGTCAGGGAATCTTTTATAGTCGCATATTGTGGGAGGCGTATTGAGTTGCTGTGCCACTTTAGAGGCAAGCAATTGGGAAGCTGGTCCGGCTATTATTTTCACATCATTCCCTCGCTTTTTTGATAATGGTTATGAATGTATTGGTTACTTATAAGAATTGGGTATCAGCTTTCTTTTGCTTTGTGGATTACCTCAATATCAGTGATCCGGGTATGGGGATAGTTTCCGGTTTCATCCTTCTCAAGTGCTTTGACCATGTCCCATATTGCAAGGAGGGCACAGCTTACGCCTGTAATTGCTTCCATTTCCACGCCGGTCTGGCCTCTGGATTTGACGGATAGGTTAACAGTAATCCTGTCTTTACATATCTCAAAATCCATGTCGATACCGGTTATCGGGATCTGGTGGCACATCGGAATAAGTTCCGGAGTCTTTTTGACAGCCATTATGGCGGCAATACGGGCTGTGGCCAGTACATTGCCCTTTTCGACATATCCCTTTTGGATTTCTTCAATGGTTTCTTTACAAAGGAATATACTCCCCCGGGCAAGAGCAGTGCGTTTGACCTCGCTTTTTCCGGATACATCGACCATATGAACATGGCTATCTTTGATGTGAGTGAATTCTCCCACGGAATCGCCCCATTTAATCTATTCTGAGATTCTGGCGCTGCTTATAGTCCTCAAGTTTTTTCCCGAGGGCTTCGTACAATGTCTGGGCTTCACCAAAACTCAACTTGATGATTTCTTCATCTTCTCCATGACTGATTATAACTCGCAGTCTGTTCCTTTCAATATCCACTACAACATTCCTGTCTTTTGTATGTGTCATTTTATCACCTGTTATTGTCTCATAATGTCTGTAATATGTTCGATCACATCTGTTGCCAGTAATCCGTACCCCTTTTTTGCAAAAGCCACATCTCCTGCCTCTCCATTAACAAATGCCCCGCAGCAAGCGGCATTAAACGCATCCGTGCGACAGAACAGGGCACCCACGATTCCTGCGAGCACGTCTCCTGTGCCGCCAACGGACATACCGGCATTTCCACTATAGTTTTGTCTTATGTATTTGCCATCAGAAATAATATCGGTTTTCCCCTTTAGGATGGTTATAACTTTATTTTCCCGGGAAAAATCATGTAACATTTTGGCCCTTGCAGGCAGTTCTTTTTCAACTTCCTTTCCTGTAAGTCTGGCGAATTCCCCGGGATGAGGCGTAAGTATCATTTCACAATTTTCAGGAGGGGGCAGTTGTAATTCATTAAGGGCATCTGCGTCCGCAACAACTTTCTTGCATAGGGGCAGGATTTGGTGTATTGCCTGGTGTATTGTTTCTTCGTTACCCAGCCCCATTCCGATAACCACCACATCGTGTGCATGAATAAGGTCTTTTAAGATTTCAATATCGTTTGTATGCAGAATTTCAGAGGATAATTTCCTGACAATGAGGTTGGGGGAAAATGAGGCGATTGTGTCCGACACATTTGCCGGGGAGGCAATGGTCACGATGTCTGCACCGGTGCGCAGGGCAGCCATTGCTGAAAGGGCTGGTGCTCCGGAGTATCTACCTCCTCCGATGATAAGTACCCTGCCTGACTGTCCTTTATGTGAATCAATACGACGTTTGAGCAGAGGTTCCAGGTCCCCTCTGTTTACAGTGTCTTCTGCGTCCCTGCAAACGCCGATATTGATAACTTCGACATCTCCTGTAAATTCACCCTGGTTTTCGAGGCCGGTTTTCATTCTGTGAAACGTCAGGGTTGTATCTGCCATGACCGTATTCTCACCTTCTCCGGTAGCAGGATCAAGGCCGGATGGAGTGTCTACCGCAATCACATAGGAGTTGCCGGTATTTATGGCATCTATCAACGTAGCTTCAGGTTCCCTGACAGGTCCCCGGATACCTGTGCCAAGCAGGCCGTCTATAATTATATCTGCTTCTTTGAACCATTGGAAAATATCGGATTGTGTGGAATCCGTAATTTCAGCTACGTCATCAATACCGCAATGTTTCAATAAATTGAAATTTTCCAGTGCGTCAGTTGTTCTGATGCCGCTTGCTTTTCCCGCCAGGACCACCCTAACACTGATATTATAATAATAACTTAGATGGCGGGCGGCAACAAATGCATCACCGCCGTTATTTCCCCTTCCTGCCACGATCAATACATTGTTGTGAGCATCCAGAGATAACACTTTACGTGCAATTGCAGCTCCTGCATTTTCCATAAGCTGTATCCCTTTCAATCCCAGATGTGTGCAGTTTGTGTCTATGGCTTTCATTCTTTCAGGTGTAATTGATTGCATTATTTCCCCTGTTCTTTATTGTTCCTATGGGTAAATGAAATTTCTGCTGTTTTACTCCCTATTCACCGCTTTGAGACGAAAATGTCTTAATAGTTAGGGATATTTCATCTTTTACAGGGAGGTATATTCTCATTCCCGCCACGCCAAAAGAAAATGAACCTGAAAGGACACGTTTTAAGCCTACCTATCTGATACTCGGAAGTGGGAGTATCGGTTTTGCCACAGCAAAGGCATTGAGGGAGTTAGGAAAAGACCTTATTATAGTAGATAAGGACCCACAAAAAGTTGAAACTCTGCGTGAGGAAGCCTATGAGGCAATAGTGGGTGATATTTCTGAGATTGAAACCCTGCGTGGCTTTAAGACCAAGAAACTATCCGGTGTATTGATTGTCAGTTCAGACAATGAGGCCAATAAACAGGCTCTCAGGAATGTGAAAAAACATTTCCGTCCATCTCTCTACTGTGTTGCAAGGGCATCAGATGTAATTAATCTGCAGGAAATGGAAGAAATTGGTGCGGATTTTGTGTTCATGCCCTCCCGTATAGTATCAAAATCCCTTACAAGATCCCTTGAGCGTGCAGAATCTGTACGAATCGGTAACCAGCTTTCCCAGTGGTTCACCAAAAATACTGGCAAAACCCTTGCTGTAGTGGTTCATGACAACCCTGATCCTGATGCTATATCAGCTGCCCTGGCACTTAAACTCATGGCAGAAAATTATGGATTAAGTCCCACGATCCTCTATAATGGTGAAATAGGCCATCAGGAGAACAAGGCATTTGTAAACCTGCTGGGTATCAATCTAGAGCATATGGAAGGTCGGGACATATCTGAATTCGATGAGATAGCTCTTGTCGATTGTGCGGTAGCCGGATCAAACAATATGCTTTCAGAAGGAACACACATTGGCGTGGTAATAGATCACCATCCTGTCAGTGATGCGGAAATAGATGCTGATTTTATTGATGTTCGCCCCAATGTGGGGGCTTCTGCTACTATAATGACCAAGTATCTGCAGGAATTGAATATAGACATCAGCAGTGAAATCGCCACAGCTTTGCTGTATGGCATTCGTACCGATACACTGGATTTTAAACGCAACACCGATCCCAATGACCTTTCAGCTGCTTCTTTCCTTTACCCGATGGCCGACCATGAAGTTCTGGATCAGCTTGAAAGGCCGTCTATGTCCATCGAAACCCTTGATGTGCTCGGCCAGGCTATCAAGAACCGGCAGGTCGTGGGTAGTTACCTGCTCTCCAATGTGGGAAACATCCGGGACAGGGATGCCCTTCCCCAGGCAGCCGATTACTTACTCAATCTTGAGGGTATATTTACCACAATAGTATTTGGTGTAAGTGATGATGTTATCTATATTTCAGGACGCAGCAATGATATCCGTGTCAATTTGGGTACCATCCTGAAAAAGGCCTTTGGTGAGGGTTCTGCCGGAGGTCATTCCACAGCTGCAGGTGCACAGATCGCTCTGGGGGTTTTCAGTGACATAAAGGACCGTCAGACTTTACTGAAACTCGTGGATGAAGCAGTAGTTAAGAAATTCCTCAAGGCTGTTGGGGTAGAGGAAGTGGATGAATAAGATCTGAATGAAAGAAAAAGAATCTCGCTCACTTATTTTGAAGGATCTGGAAAACCAGATCCTGGAATCTATTTCTATACCTCTTCATGATCTGGTCATGGAAATAGCCCGTACTGGTTTCAGATGCATTGGATGTGGCAGGTGCTGCAAATTTTCCACAGGAGATAACAGCGTACTGCTAACCTATTTTGATATTGGCAACTTGAAAAAAAGTGGCAATATAGATGCTATTGAACCGACAGTAGCAGAAGAAGATATGTTTCTGGCAGATACTGAAGGTAATGTACATACATTTGGCTGGAGGCTCAAAAGGAAAACAAACGGAGAGTGTGTCTTCCTGGGTGATGCCGGATGTACCATATATCCCTTCAGGCCCCTTCTCTGCAGGACCTATCCTTTCTATATCGTAGAAGGCAAGCTAGAAATTTCTGAATGCGTTGGTCAGGGCAGGGTTTTACCCCTTTATCATGCGCGCAGGCTTGCAGATGAAGTGTTACAACGCTATATTATTGAACTTCGGGATACATCAATGACATACAGGCATTTTAAAGAGGGACCATTATTTCTGGTTTCTCAGCCTGCTTCTGATTATAAGTTGATTGTACATGATAGCAGGGGAAAATGGAAACTCGATGACAAATGATTCTA
>JASMTL010000170.1:0-3269 GCA_041694315.1 Methanosarcinaceae archaeon
ATTTGATGCTAGTAATTGATATCCTGATCATTGCAAGTGTCTATCTGCTTTACAAAGAATTCATGGCCATAAGTTTTGATGAAGAATTTGCACAGGTTTCAGGACTGCCGGTTGAAAAGCTTAGTCTGTACATGCTTTGCCTGATAGCCCTTACCATAATAGTCATGATCAGAGTTGTAGGATTGATTCTTGTTATAGCCCTGTTAACGATACCGGCATCATTGAGCCGTGAATTTACAGATAAACTTGACAGGATGATGATGCTTGCTGTTATATTCGGCACGGTATTTACCTTTATAGGCCTGTTTTTATCCTACTACTTAAGCGTACCTTCCGGAGCCACTATAATATTAACAATGGCGGCTGGTTATATGCTGCATTTCCCATTCAAGGGAAAAAATAAAAAAACCGCATAAGATTAATGATAAAATATTAATTGAATCAGCCAGATATTCAATATTGTAATCTTTTTATGGGCGAGATGACAAAGGGTACTACAATGCAAAATCTTCTGGAAAGAATACTTGACACTATTTGCAAAGGCACATGGGTCGTTGACAAAGACGAGATTTTTATCTATTTTGACAAGGGAATGGAAGAAATCACCGGTATCAAAAGCGAGGAAGTGATAGGCAAAAAACTGGAACAATATATGTCTGCCTCCCGCCACAGTGTTGGTGATGAAGCCCATTTCAGGGAAATGTTCCTGAGGGCAAAAGATTCTCTGAAACCCATACCCTACAAAACCATGCCAATCGTTACAAAGGGTGGCAACTTAAGTTTCCAGACAGGCAGATTGATTCCTTTACTCAACCAGAAAGGAAATTATGACGGGATGATTTGTACTGTAGAAAGCGTTAGCGAGCAGAAGATAAGCCAGAAAACCTTACGTAAAAGACTCCGTTCGGACAGGAAACTCGAGGAAATCTATAAAAACAGTCCTGTTGTGGCCTTCCTGTGGACCGCAGAGAAAGACTGGCCTGTGGAATTCGTATCCGGAAACATTTCCCAGTTTGGTTATACGCCCGAAGATTTCACTTCCGGCAAACTTATCTATGGAGACATAATATATCCCGATGACCTCGATATGGTACGCAGCGAGGTCAGCGAGCATGAAATTGAAGGCAAGATCTTTTTTTCCAAGGAATACCGCATACTCACCAAATCCGGAGAAATACGCTGGGTGATTGAGCGGTCCTTTATAGGAAGAGATGAAGTTGGAGAACCTTCGTACTACCAGGGCATCATAATTGATATTACAGACCGTAAATTGGCCGAAGAGGCTATGCGAGAATCTGAAAAGAAATACAGATTGATCTTTGAAAATTCTCCCCTGGGAATATTCCATTTCGATGAAAATGGTGTGATAACCCACTGCAATGAGAATATAATGCATATTCTCGAGATGACCAGAGACCAAATAATCGGTTTCAACATACTCAAGGATTTAAAAGACAAAAAGATGTATGAAGCTGTAAAAGCTGTGTTCCAGAGACGTTCTGGTCATTATGAGGGAAAATATCATTCCACCACAAGTGAAAAAGTAACCCCTATAAAAGCCGATTACAGCCCCTACATATCAGAAGATGGCGAGCTGTTGGGAGGAGTCGGGATTGTTGAAGATATCAGTGACCGCATGAAAGCCGAAGAAGCCCTCCACCTGGATGAATCGCGCCTGGAAACCCTTGTAAAGCTTAACCAGATGACAGAAGCCTCCCTGAAAGAAATCATCGATTTTGCAAGAGCTGAGGGAGTGCGACTTACAGAAAGCAAGATTGGCTATCTTGCATTTGTGGATGAAGATATAGGTGCCATACAACTGAAATCCTGGTCCGATACTCCAATGAATCGCTGTAAAATTAAGGACAAGAAGATAGAATACAAGGTCGAAGATGTAGGACTCTGGGGAGAAAGTATACGACAAAGACGACCATTTATAAATAACGATTACAATAAGCCACATCCCAGGAAAGGCGGATACCCAAAGGGTCATGTGGAACTGATTCGCCATATGGATGTACCTATTTTTGAGCGAGGCAAGATTGTAGCCCTTGCCGGAGTGGGGAATAAGAATGAAAATTATGACAGTTCTGATGTAAGACAGCTTACCCTCCTTATGCAGGGGATGTGGAGAATCGTACAGCGCCGCAAAACTGAAAAGGAACTTGAAAGATCAGAAGATAAGTTCCGCACAATATTTGCCAGCACCAATGATGCGATCTTTGTGCATGACCTTAAAGGCAACATTATGGAAGTTAATAAAGCGGCCTGTGAAACCACGGGTTACAGCAGGGATGAATTGCTCCACATGAAAACAAAAGAAATAAACACCAGTCTTTCTATGGAAGAGATACCCCAAAGGATCCAAGAGGTCAAAGAAAAGGGGCATGCTATCTTTGAGGCTACATACAGACACAAGGATGACACTACAATTCCTGTAGAAATCAGTGCCCGTATGATAGAGTATAATGATAAACCTACAATACTGGTTGTTGCCCGTGATATTACCGAACGTAAAAGGGCCGAAGAAGAACTCAGGAAATATGCAGAAGATCTGGCAAAGGCAAATGAGGAATTGAAATCGCTGGATAAAATGAAAGATGAATTTCTTTCCAATGTGAGTCATGAATTGAAAACCCCTCTCACATCGATCATGGGTTATACAGAACTTCTAAATGACGGCAGCCTCGGGGAACTGGGAGAAGAACAGAAACATGCAGAAGAAACCGTGATGCGTAATACGAAAAGGCTGCAGAGACTTGTGGATTCACTGCTATATCTCAGTCGCACACAGGCCGGCACTGTTCAGTATGATTTTGAAATCTTGAATATATCCGAACTTGCAGACCAGATTATAGAGGACCTGCGGATCCAGACAAAAGAGAAAAATCTGGAAATGATTAAAAAAATCGAACCGGACCTGCCTCCCATAAAGGGAGACCGTGACAAACTTACGGATATGTTTACCAATATTATAGATAATTCAATCAAATTCACACCGAAGGGCGGTTCAATTACTATTTTTGCAAACAAAGAAGATGGATACATACATATCAATGTCAAAGATACGGGAATTGGCATACCAAAAGGTATGATAGACAACTTATTCCAGAGATTTTACCAGATCGATTCATCCCAGAAACGTAAATATGGTGGTACAGGACTTGGCCTCTATATAGCTAAGACCATAGTAGAGGCACACGATGGAGAAATCTGGGTGGAAAGTGAAGGTAAAGGGAAAGGAACAGAAGTGCATATTAAACTTCCTG
>JASMTL010000171.1:0-4049 GCA_041694315.1 Methanosarcinaceae archaeon
TCGATTGAACGTGTGCGGGGAATATGGAAAGGACCTTTTCATCATCGTATTCCTGTCGAATCAGATACCTTAATTCAGTTTCATAATCCGCCTTGGAAATTCTGTCACTCAATCCTTCTTCAACTTCAAGATGCTCACAAATCATTAAATCAACCGCAGCACGGCCAAACCCTTGTAGGGGAGCAACACAATGCACTCCATACCGATCCTCAATGCTGCGTAGTCTGGATATATCCATCCTGGGCACCCGGTCATCACGTCTTATCCCATCAACGATCATATCAACACTACCACATGCCGCTATTTTTTCGAGGGCATGTGAATGAATATGATTAATCGCATTTTTCGGGAAATTGTCTTCAACTGCCATCTCAAGGGCTTCATCCAAAACTGAACGCTCAAGTTCTACAACCGAATGATCAAAACCCAATTCATCAGCCACTTTACGTGCAATATTTCCTACATCGACGAGGGAAAAAGTACACGTTACAAGTTCAACGTCAAAATATGGATCCAGTAAAATGGCGGATAGGGCACTATCCTTCCCGCCACTAAACATCACCCTTGTTTTCATATCTGATTACAATCTTGTGATCTTGGGGTCATGTTTTTTGGGCTGCATCCGGGTAAGCAAAGCTTTCATTTTCTCATCGTCGATGGTGGATTGCAACCGACCACTCTGAGCTAGTCCCACAATCTGGGATTCGACCTGTTCTGCCAGTTCTTTGCGAGACATTTTCAACCTTGTAAGGCGTTCCCTTGCTTCGGGTGTCGTGACCTGGCGAAGGACAGCATGAATCTTTGCTTCCCTTTCTGCCTGTGCTTGTTCCTGCTGGTATGCAGCCTGTGGATTGTTTTCTTGCTGGGAGGCTTGCTGCCTCTGCATTTCTTCAAGCCTTTTCCTGCGGATTGCTTCGAGATCATCTGCCATGATATAAAACCCCTTTTAAAGAAGAACTGGCTTTATTAGCCAACCCGGATAATATTACATTTAGTACTTTTGCATCTCGGGAATTTCAGAAACCAGTTCTTTCTTGATTTCATTAGCTGTATTGTCAAGCAAAGACTTTCCTGCTGGAGATGCAACCCTACCTGCCTTCTGTTTCTTTACGAAACCGGCTTCTTCAAGCTGCTGGGCTATTGTACGGGCAACTGCCCCGCTACCCTTTACTTTCTTAGCAGGGGTTACACGCTTTGCTTTCTTTCCTCCGTATATGGAACGAAGCCTCTGTACACCTACCGGACCGTCAGTATATATCCTTCTGAGGACCGCAGCACAGCGAGTATACCACCAGTCATCTTCCACTGGAGGAAGTTCCCTGTGTGCACCGGTCTTCACATAGGCTGCCCATTCCGGAGGTTGGATCTTCTCATTTTCTTTAAGTTTCTCTGCTGTCTTTTTGATAATATCATTAGCAGGGACATCATATGCTGTAGTCATTCTATCCTCCTTCAAATAAAGATAGCATCAGGCATAACGTTTACGACTGACATTCACTTTGAAATGCGCCTGTATATGCACTGGAATAAGACTCTTAAATCTATCGGTTCATATATATGGTTTTTGGATCGAAAGCGTTGCAAACCTTCATTTCATGAAAGTTTGTTCCCTTCCCGGCCCCACAGAGATATATTTGACCGGGATTCCCATCAATTCTTCAAGGCGTTCGACATATTTCCGGGCTTTTTTGGGCAGGTCCTCATAACCAGATACAGAAGTTAAATCTGTATCCCAACCTTCCATATCTTCATAAACAGGCACACATCTTGCAAGTTTTGAAGTATCTTCCGGCGGATAATCAATTACATTTCCATCCAATTCATAGCCAACACATATTTTTATAGGGTCAAGACCTGTCAGTACATCCAATTTTGTAAGAGCTATGGAAGTATAACCATTAAGGTAAACTGACTTTTTAGCAAGAGGCATATCAAACCAGCCACAACGCCTTGACCTGCCTGTAGTGGTACCAAATTCATGGCCTACATCATGCAGGTGCTGGCCTGCGTCACCTTCCTGTTCAGTAGGGAGCGGACCTGCTCCCACACGTGTAATATAAGCTTTAACGATGGCAAGTACTTCATTCACACGGGTAGGGCCTACACCAAGATTGGCACATGCCGAACCCGCAATGGTACTTGAAGATGTTACAAATTTTTGAGTACCGTGAATCACATCCAGATGACTACCCTGTGCCCCTTCAGCAAGTACATTTTTACCTTCATCCAGCGCATTATTGATCTCATAGGAAACATCGGCAATATAAGGAGCGAGTTCTCTGCCCAGGGAAATATACCTGTCCACAAGAGAACTTTCAGTTACAATGGAAGGATCACCACCCATTGCCTTAATTTCATCTTCCTTCTGGGAAGCAAGATTTGAAAGACGTTGCTGAAGGCGTTTTTCATCGATCAGGTCGGAAAAATTAACTTCATCCCTTGCAATCTTATCAATATAGGCAAATCCAATACCCCTTTTCGTGGTACCGATCTTTTCCGAGCGGGTAGCTTCCCTGAGACCATCGAGTTCTATGTGATAAGGCATGATTATGCTTGTCTTGCCATCAATACCCAATTTTTCAGCAGATACTTTTACACCGGCCTCTTCCAGCATCCGTATCTCTTCTACCATAACTTCCGGATTCAGGACCGTACCCGGCCCAATGAGCACCCGGCTGTCAAGAAGAAAGCCAGAGGGGATTAGATGTAATTTATATATCTCATCCTTAACCTTGACAGTGTGACCTGCATTATCGCCGCCTTGAAACCTGGCAACAATGTCATAGTCACCTGCCATCAGGTCTACTACCTTGCCTTTGCCCTCATCACCGAATTGGGCACCGGTAATAATCGTGAACATGGTTGACAGGATTGTATTATATCCATAATAATGTTTTGTCTAGGAAGCCATGCCGTAGAAAGTATATAAATGCAGAACAAAAGCAAATCACCACAGTTAAGAAGATTTATAATCAAAAAATTCAATCTAGGTAACACATGTATGTATACATTGCAATTGCAGCATATTTCGTGGTATTATTCCTTACATTACGGGACATAAGAATATACCGCCGCACTCGCTTCCAATCATACCGAAAAGGAGCTATGAAAGGAATTGTCGCATCCACTATCGTATTGATAGGAGCTGTTATCACACCCTTAAATCCAAATGCAGGGCTTTTGTTAGTGCTTGTTGGCATGTTCCTGAATAAGAAAGGTACAAGGGAAAAAGTGTTCAATGATGCAAATGCAACCGAAAGAATGCTGGGTAAAACCGACCTGCAGCAGTGAACTTATAACACACTACAATATCCAAAAGTTATAAATACCTAAAGCTGGTTCAAAAAAGAAGAATTAACTACTACCTATCCAATTATATGGAGTTATCAATTATGGGAAATATTAGACAGAACAATATTAAGAACATAACCTCACGCCTGCTTACCAACCACGGAAATGTATTCACATCTAATTTCGATGATAACAAGCTTCTTGTTGCGAAATACACCACAATCGAGAGTAAAGTAATAAGAAATCGTGTTGCAGGCTACGTGACAAGAAAGATCAATCACAAGAGACATGAGTGAAACCGGAGCTGGTTTTTTTATGTTTGAAGGAGTTCTACCGGCTCTTATAACCCCTTTCACAAAAGACAATACCATTGACATCAGTGGTCTTAAACGAAATATAAGATACGCTGAAGAGGGAGGTGTCAGTGGAGTTGTAGCTTGTGGAACTACAGGTGAATCCGCCACCCTTTCTACAGTTGAACACAAAAAAGTGATCAATACCGCGGTGGAATGTGCCAATGTGCCGGTGATTGCGGGTACCGGATCAAACAATACAGTTGAAGCCGTAGAACTTACAAAACATGCTGCTGATGCCGGAGCAGGGGGAGCACTCATTATATCCCCATACTACAACAAGCCCAATAATGCAGGACTGATCCGCCACTTCACCGCAGTCGCAGAAGCAGCAGACATTCCCATCATATTATACAATGTACCTTCCAGAACCGGACAGGACATCCCACTGGAAGTAATTGTCGA
>JASMTL010000172.1:0-9650 GCA_041694315.1 Methanosarcinaceae archaeon
TGTGCTAAAAAAGAAAAGAAAAAGTAAAACCGATCTGAAATATCAGACCAGTTTGTTGATTGGATGGTTTTCGTCTTCGATCTCAAGACCCAGTTCCTTGGCATTTTCTGCAAGGATGATATCGGTCATTGCGGTTGCCGGGAACACAGTGTTTGTGTTCTCGATTGGACCGAAGAGCTGGAAGTTGGATCCGAGGATCTGTGGCACGAGGTTTGTACCGATGTCTGTAGGCATGTAGATTGCCTTACGCTGCTCCTTGGTCTCGAACTGTTTCTTGTATGTCTTCATCCAGTCCCATGCGGATGCCATGTTGTGGTAACCTCCGCCTACGGGCAGGCCAAAGTGGCCCTTTACAGCAATTACTGCACGGATGGATGAACCGGCACCGGCACCAAGGGGAGTTGCTGCAACATCGACAAGAGGTTTTGTGATTCCACAGTCTTTGGCGATATCAAGCATACCCTGTGTCTGACCGGATGCACCCTTTTCGAGTACTTCGATCTTACCCTTAAGGGTGGGGTCAACTGCATTGAATGCAAGTACGATGGATGCTTCAATGTCACTTCTCTTGACCGCTTCTATCTCTTCTTCGTGGATACTTGCGTTGATGGAGTTGTAGATTGCCCTGTCAGCAACACCTATCTCTGTAACATAATCAGCTGCTGCAGCACGGACGTCCCCTGCTGAAGAATCTATCAGGAACGGAGTCTTTTCATCGTACTCAACAAACCAGTCTATGTACTTTTTGATGGCTTCCGGGGTTTCACCCACTATCTGGTTGGCACAGGGGTTTCCTGTAGTTTCTGCCATCTCGAGCATGTTGTCCCAGAGTTTTTCTGCTGCTGGTCTGTCGAATTCTCCTGTATCTTCGTCAGTGACAATGTTGTGCCTATTGTAGAACATTGACCCGACCAGGATGGTTGGGTATTGGCCGGGTTGTCCGCCGAACTTGACATTTCCGACCTCGAATACTTCCTGCTTCTTATCAAATTTGAACATGTTATTACCTCTATTTTAGAAAAGTATCGGTGATATCGAGATATAGAGCAAGAACATCAATATGCCTGCAACTGCTCCATAGAGTATTCCTATATCCCTTCCTACTTTCTTGCCTATCTTCTGTGTGATTTCACTGTTGGCAAACTCGATTTTCTCGTCTATATCATTGAGTTTCTTGAGTATTTCATCAAAATCCTCCGAGTCCACCACTACGGCTGGAATATTGTTATTCGCTTGTTCGTCAGCCATCTTAAATCACCTGCCATACCAATAGTGGTAGTATGATTACCATTATCAGTGCAAAAAGAAATCCGATTGTGAAACCGACTATTCCTGCGGCTGATACACCGGAATCAAGTTTTTGGTTCCTGGAAATCAGCTGGGCCCTGTAACGGATATCTTCGACCACTCGATCAATAGCGCCCATTTTTGGTTCAATGACCATTGGCACGCCTTTTCCATATTCTTCTTCCGCCATATCATTCACCTCCCGAATAATATCAGGCCAAGCAGGGACAATGTAATGGTAAGTCCGATCATTATTCCTTCAATCTTGCCTGCGTGGACACCGGCATGGAATTTATTGAACTCTCCGATCCTGGCCATTTCCCTTTCGATATCAAGGATCCTGCCACGAATTACAGAGATCTCGGATGCCATTGGTTTAAGGCCACCGACTTCTTCTTCCTCTTCTGCTTCACCGCCGACTTCTACCACAAGAGGATCTGCATCAAAAGCGCCAGGGTCCTTGGATGCAAGTTCCTTGATCTTGGCTGTTATTGTGCCCATATCCTCAGTACCGATAAGATCGATACATTCGACCTGTTCCTGATACCTCTGGATTGCTTCCTCGGTCAGATTCTCCACATACGGAATAGCACCGCTGGCATTCACGATCCTGTTATCACTGACACCATTTTTGTGCAGCATAATGAATGCTTCACCGGTTATGTGTCCCTTTACTTCAGATCCGGTTACGACCAGATACCTGATATTTGGGTTTGCAATAATGTGGGATACAACTTTTTCCAGACCCAGGTTCTCTGTTTTACAGGGACCTGTAATTGAAGCTCCTGCATCCAGCATGGGTCCGCCATCCAGGTGTGAACCCAGAGTAATTACTGCAACACAGTTTTCCGGATCTCCTACATCGTATTCTCCTTTGAGGATTGGCCATCCGGGCGCTGGTTCTCTTTTTTCTGCCATTTTACAATCCTCCGGTCATGCTAAGCATGTAGATCACAATTGCCAGAATTCCTGAGAATACCAGTCCTACAATGACACCATAGAATACATTGCTGTATATACCGGCACTGTATGATGTATTTTCTCTTCCCGGGAAGGAACTGAGAAGCGGCCTGTCCGGGGCGAGGGAATTCACAAGGTCATCTGCAATCTTGTCAAGATCATCTATTCTTTCCATTACTGGATCCATGGAATATTGGATCACATCATCACGTTCTGCGGCAAGCAGGGATGACATCGGGTCCAGTACTAAATGTACTTCAGGGGCAACATGTACCATGCTCATTCCGATTCCTCCTCTTCTTTTGGCAGGAGACCTGTTCCAACCACATCATATGCATCCCTGACAACATAGTTCCAGTACTGGCTGATAGAAACATACCATATAGCCAGTCCGATAACGATTGTGGGGGCAGCGGATGCACCGGCTGAAACTGCAGAGACGATACCGGCCATTACCATTGCAATAGCGCCCTTCTCGAATGCTGTAGAAAGGGTCCTGTCCTGTTTTTCATCGGGTCCGAGGTTTGCGTTGAAAGGATGAAGGATGGCAATACCTGCAACGATGAATATCAATGCGATGTAACCTGTCGCGATTACCTCTGTCAGAATCACGTCAAACATGAACGTGCCTGTCATGGCGGTACTGAGTCCTACAATCGCCAAAGTACCTGCGCCTGCAATCTCGGTCATAGACTGTTCCATTATAGGAATGCCCATCCCAATTATTCTGTTGGCAAGTACACCGATGACCAGACCGATAACCATTGCGGTTATGAATGCAACTACAGGTCCGGCAATGCCTCCGATTGCCAAGCCAAACATCGTTGCCACTACACCCATACCCAGAGCAAGCATACCGATGGATGGTACACCTGTACCAAGTCCATAACTGGCGACTCTGCGCACTGCAGCTGAGCCCCATACGATGGCACAAATTGCACCGAGGGCACCTATGAATGAGAAGGCCGGTCCTGCAAACTGTACCATGAAATAACTCAGATAGATTGCGATAAGTCCGCCTGCTGCTCCGAAAGCGATAAGTTTATTCTGGGGGATTGCCTCTGCGGCACCTCCGCCACTTCCTCCTGCAGACATGTTACAGACCTCCTATTGTAATTACACTTACAATTGCGCACATAAATGTAACAATTAAAGATGTTACTACTGCTTTTGGCCATTTCTTAAACTTAGGGTCATGGAATCCTTCGATTGTACCGCCTATGTTGTAAGATGGAATCACAGCGTTGACGAAGAAAATTCCCACTGCAAAGATAGCTGCAAGGCCTATAAAGTCTGCAGAGGCCATACCGTTTGCAATACTCATCAGGGAATAATAGACAAGCGCACCGCCGATACCACCCAGACCTCCTCCAATAATACCACTTACAAATGATACAGTTGGAAGACCGTGTCCTTCGGTACCCTGTGATACATAGATATCCTGCCTGTCCTTTGTGATTGGGTCATAGTCTACCTTTGCTGAAGCCGGGGGGACACCGACACCGTAAATGTATACAAGGTTCCCGATTATCATAGTTACGCCGATCATAATCATTGCACCGACCATACCGGCTGCAAGGATCAGGGCGATACTGTCTGTCAGGTTAAGCATTGCGCCTGCTGTTACAAGTCCTGTAAGACCCGCACCTGCAGCCAGCTGTACTGTACCTGTTCCAATTCCGGTAGCCTGGGCCATTGCCGCGGGGGCACCACCCACAGGTACGAAGTGGACACTTCCGGATACGAGCACTCCTCCAAGTGTGATGAGGATCACGTATAGGAAATTGGCTGCCAGTACTCCTGCAATATCTATCATGCAGTCACCTCTTCATCTTCTTTGTACGGACCGTACTGGTTACGTGCGAAAACTTCCAGTCTGCGGTTTCCTAAGATCAAAATAAGTATGATTGCCAGTCCGGCGATAATTGCCAGCCAGCCAATATTGGCACCCATTGAAGGGTCAAATATTGTAGTAATCCAGCCACTGAGGAATACCACCATACCAAAAGCCAGTCCGGTTGCAGGGCCACCGAATTTGGCGCAGAACCAGGAATTATCGATACCGTTTCTCAGTCCGCATTCTGCTTTCCTTACAATGTTACCGGAGTTTGCAGCGTTAAGCCCGGACCCGAATTCCACATTCTGGAATTCACGCTCTGCACCATAGTGTACATCCCCTGTAGAAGATCCGATTGCTCCCACTGTGATACCCCATATGAATGCAAGCAGGGTAAGCGGGAAAGGATGTGCCAGGACAGATGTCATGAGATATGACACAACAAGGATACAAAATGTGGTAATGTAGGCAAATCCCATCATAACAGGTACGTGTGAACGGACCATATCAAGATATATGGGTTGTCTGAATCTTTTCTGGCTTGCGCTCCTTCCCAAATATGCAGTTGTGCAGTATGTGCCGTGTATACCGGCTGCAATGAGAGCTCCAACTGCGATGGCAAAGACCACTGACATACTGTAGGCGCTCATAAGCACCGATGCGGATGCACCTCCGACCGCTGCCAGTAAGGCATTGGAGGGGGGTTCACCTGAAATGGCTTTGTTGAAAATCCTGTGTGGATACATCATCTGGGGTGCCAGCTGTACCTGGGAGTTCGGGTTACTCTGTGAACCGACATCGGATTCCAGATCTTCCGATGCACCGGCGATAGTTGCCGCTGCACCCATTAGTGCCAACACACCCATTCCTATGAGTGGTTCCATATATTTTATCCTCCTTTTAATTAATTATAATAAATCCATGTATTGTTGTAGAACAACTTTTTGGGGTTTGTTCTGTATGTTATGAATTATAACATAGACTCATCTAAGGTGGGTTTGGATTATTTAATATAATTCATAAACCTTTCGGATTTGTCTCCCGGAATCGATTTATCTGTTCTTTTCGAGTTTGAGAACATATATATCAGGACGAGGCTGTTTGCCCTCGCCTCTTGCAAAATCCCTGTAGCAGCGGTCACAGAGCATTCTTGCATTGAGTGAAGCTACTTCTGCTGTGCCTGGTATCAATCTGGCAAAAAGGAAAGACGGCTGTATCTCAAGTTTCAGGGCAGCCTCTTCCAGAAATTTAAGGATATGTTCTTCGAATACTTCGATATCATCTACCGTAAACCCCCTGATATTTATAGTAGCACCGCTGCAGCCACAGGGCAACGCGAAAGCATCCAATTCAATAAGATAAACAGGAATTCCAAGCAGGTTTCTCAGATTGTCCTCAAGTTCAGTACGCACTTTTAATAGGGAGTCGGTAATTGTCATGATATGTCCTCTGGATTTCGGATGAAAGATAATTTCTTGTTTCCATCTTCAGTCTGAATTTTAATACTTTCTTCTGCCAGATGCTTGCAGTACCCACATTTATGGCAATTCTTGTCACATTTTTTCCATTGCTCAATGGCACCTTCAAGCTCCTTGTTGGCAATATAGAATGTATCTTTCAGGTCTTTTATACTATCAAGCAGGTCCAGGAGGTTCCCATCATAGGATTGGTTGTAGTAGGCATTGACGTTGTTGAGTATCCATTCTATAAAATGGGTTCTCCCGCCGATCTTGAACATGTCCGTAATGTGCTTGTATTCACTCAGGTCCTCCGGACGTATCCAGGGAGATTTGATGATCTGTTCTGGATTGCGAATGCGTAGGGAGAGACATTTGTAATAATAATAATCGTCCATGACATTGGGTTTGGGGCCCGGACCGTTGGCGTGCGAGAAAAAGTTGAAATGAGCATACCTGAACGGGCACTGATAAAGACACGCTTCATTTACCAGCAGTTTCAGGTTGCCGGAAGTAACATCTCTGATTGCTTCAAGTTTTCCAAAATCCCTGTTTACCACGGGATCAACAACAATGGTGTCTGCTCCCAGTCCTTCATAGAATTCAGCCTTTTGTGGAGAATCTACAAAAGAAAGTACCGATACCACTGTCTCCATGTCATATTCATGGGCAATCATCTCTATGAGATAGGGGTCTGCCACAGTAAGGGAATCTATCCCTATATCATTGAGTCTGTCCAGATACCATCGTATCGCCCTGTATCCCTCAGGTGCAAGCTGCTGGCCTCCCATGCAGGAACTGTTGAGTACCATGTCGATCTTAACACCTTTCTCATGGGCGTATTCGGTTTGTTCTGCTATGGATTCCAGGGTGGGTGCACTCAGGTTTGTCCTGCCGGTACCAATATAATCAGGTGAGCCCGCCATGTAGACAGAATGTATTTTGGATGGATCTGCAAGCAATTCCTGCAAACCTTCCATGTGGCCCACATGCGGCACGTAGAGTTTCATCGCTGGCATTTATCCGATATTTACAATAAGTAATTTGCTATCTTTGCCTTACCAAAAGGATTATTTATTGCTTGCAGAACAGTATTCTATATGATTGGTGCATCTTCCTTTGCAGCTCCGCTGCCAAAACTCGATGAGTATGTTGATTCTGTTGAACTCTATATTCCCAAACTTGGTGTATATGATGGAAGAACACTGGACAGGGAGCGGCTCTTTTCAATACTTGATGAATTATCCACCTGTGATCTGGAGACATCGATTCACGCTCCTTACTTTGCCGATGTGCCAACCTATCCTTCTGGTCTTGTGGTTAATACGGCAGCCATGGACAAACAGGATTTCAGACTCATGGAAGAGTCCATTGATCTTGCCGCAGAGATTGGCTCCCAAGCTGTAGTCATCCATCCCGGTATTCAGGGGGAAGATTATGAAAAATCTTTCAGTAAAATGATTGCAAACCTGAAACAACTGGCCGCCTTTGCTTCAGACAGAGGTGTGGTACTGGGACTTGAAAATAAGGAAAATACAGCTCCTGATAATCTCTGCTGTGGCGCAGAGGAAGTTGTAAGGGCAGTCCTTGAAGTTGATTCTCCCTCTCTTGGTATTACTTTTGATGTAGGCCATGCCAATCTGACCTGCAGGGGGGACTGTGGCCTGCTCAGACATTTTGCCCGACGTTTTGCAGAACATGTTGTCCATGTACACGTTCACGATAATTACGGGGAATGCAAGGGTGATTATTTCGGAGATGCACACCTTGGGCCGGGTTCGGGTTGTATCGATTATACCGTACTCGAAGAATTGTCAGGGTTTGGCGGAATATTCAATCTTGAAGTTTTTTCTCTGGATGATGTCATTGCAGGAAGGAATAAACTGGATGAACTGTTTCCCTGAGTTTACGGGATACAAACCATTCCTGTAATTTCTTTTAAACTTTTATGATATAATCTATGGCTCCCTGTGTGCAGAGCTGGGATGTTTTTACCTCTGCTTCATTGTTCTATGAATAAATTATTAAAACATCACAGCAATGTGTATGATGTTGGTTGCAATACAAAGAAGGTATCAGCATGAGTAGGTATGAGAAATTCAAGAAAATGGAAAACAAGACATACTCTGAAGTCAACAGGTACCTTAAGTCTACAACTCATTTGACAGCGCGTGAATGGATGATTGCCCGTCTCTGTGCAGATTTCAAAAATGTATCCGACCATTCGGAAATGACTTGGATAGGTGAAAACCTGCCGGATATTGTGCCATTTGCAGAGAGTCCGTATTCCAGACAGGAAGTATCCAATGCCCATTCCACCTTCAAGAAAAAAGTCAGGCGTAGTGGCACAACATTTTTTTATGCATATTATGCAGGCCTGATAGGCCAGGAAGAAATGCTTGCCATGATCCATAGCATGATAGGGGATATAGGAGAACTGCTCAAGATTGAAGGCGGGGAATTATCCGAATCTCATTCAGAGGAAGTGCAGCTATTGATTGCCCAGGTCCTCAAAAATATCAATGAAGCAGATGGATTTGATTAATGATATTGTTAGCTATATGGATTACACACGTGATGCAAAATAGATGGTTTTTATAATGTCATATCATTCTCCCAATTGCCGAATATCTGTGGGCTCCTGTCAACCTCCTTTCCGTTTATCCTGTTTCCCACAATTATTTGATGGGAGCTTACAACCTTTTAATGGCAATATGTATTTATCATCCCCTTTTATACTAGTAACCAATGACCCTCAGAGATTTTCTTGACAGGATTCGTACTGCCGGCAGGCTTACCGTGATCAAAGAAAAGGTGAATGCCGAGTACGAGGCACCAATGATTGCAAAAAACACCCCCGGGCCGGTCCTTTTCGAGAATATTAATGGCCACCGGGCGATCATGAACGTGCTGGGAAGCAGGGATGAGCTGGGAGCAATGCTTGATGTCAATAGAAGGGATATTATTAAGAGTCTTTCCGGGATACAGCCGGATGGCGAAATAAGGATCGTGGATTCCTCTCCTACAAAAGAAGTTTGTGAGGAAGAAGTGGACCTCTATTCTCTTCCTATAATGACTCATTTTGAGAAAGACGGTGGTCCCTATATCACGGCAGGAATAGTTGTTTCCGAATATGAAGGTGTGACAAATGCCTCCATCCATCGCATGATGGTTGTGGGGAAAAATAAACTGGCCGGGCGCCTCGTGCCTCCAAGACATACATATCTTCTGCAAAAGAAGGCTGAAAACAATGGTGATCCATTGCCTGTTTCCATAGTACTGGGCTCGCACCCCGCGATTGCTTTTGCATCCACAACACGGGTCGGGGAAGGCAAGGAATTTAACTATGCGGCATCCCTGATGGGCAATCCCGTGGAACTATTTGAATGTGACAATGGTGTAAAGGTCCCACATTGTGAAATTGTCATGGAAGGTTACATCTATCCCGAAGAAAGGACAGATGAAGGCCCGTTTGTGGATATCACGGGCACCTATGACCTTGTACGCCAGGAGCCGGTCATAACTGTCACAAAAATATGGCATCGTAAAGACCCCATATACCATGGAATATTACCTGCGGGTCCCGAACACCTGCTGATGATGGGTGTACCCTATGAACCCCGTATTTACAGGGCTGTCGGGGAGGTTACAAAAGTAAAAAACGTAATCCTTACCGAAGGAGGTTGCTGCTATCTTCATGCCATTGTCCAGATTGAAAAGCAGACCGAGGGAGATGCAAAAAACGCCATAATGGCAGCGTTTGCTGCCCACACCAGTCTCAAACATGTGATTGTTGTGGATGAGGATATAGATATATTTGACAGTAATGACATCGAATTTGCCATGGCAACCCGTGTGAAGGCGGATTCAGATGTTATGATAATTCCCGGAGTCCGGGGGAGTTCTCTTGACCCCCGTGGAGCATCCGATGGTACAACTACTAAAATGGGTATTGATGCCACAAAGGTTCTGGCAGAAAAAGAGAAATTCGAAAGAGCCACGATGCCAAAAAATATTCACTGATCATATTTGAAGGTTTTTTATATGTATCTCACACCTGAAGAAGAACGAATAATCGCAGGAGAAAGCGGCCCTACCCTGCAAAAGGC
>JASMTL010000173.1:0-2779 GCA_041694315.1 Methanosarcinaceae archaeon
ATCAAGAATCTGTTCTTCCAGATAAGATTTAGAGGGAAATTCGGGGAGGGATGTAGGAAAGAATGAATCCTTTATTTGTTCTCCCACTATATCGTCACAACCTCTTTCAACCTGTATTATCGTAGAACCTTCGCAATATTCAGCATCAACAAGCACATTATCCCTGTCCCCATCAGTAATTCCTATCAATGGTATTTCCAGACGTTTCAGGATGCTTCCTGCAATCGCCGTGGTATCATCCCCAACTGAAATTATCAGGTCCGCTTTTCTTGCCAGTTCGAATGTCCTTTCCGCTTCATGGTTAATCAGTACGGTTCGACAGGACTGGCGCTTATGAACATCAATTCTTTCCCGGTTCATTGATTCCAGAACAGGAGTGCGGCGTAAATTTCCACTTTTTATCCATGCTGTTTCAGGGTCAATCTTACCGATATATGAAGCAAGTTTTTCCACACCATGTTTTTTCAATTGCCCGCCATTGATGGCAGTAATTATCCCATCCTCAAATATTAATTCCACATCCTCACCATTGGCGTAACCAATTACAAGTCCGTTGACCATAATGGATTCTCCGGGCAGAACCCCTGAAATATTGCGTATCGTTCTATGACCGTTTTGTCTGATAGATGGCTGTTTTGCAGGTTCAGGTTGCACCAGCGGCATACCCAATTTCCTGCATAGCCAGTATACATCGGGATTTACATTTTCGCCCCTGTAAATAATTCTCCCATCCGAATTTCCGGGTCTTTCAACCTGTACAATAGGGACTTCAATATCCACTCTATCCGCGACCAGATTTCCAAAAACAGTCCCGCTTTCAATGGTTTTTCCATGATTTAGCAGGAATATACATTCACACTCTTTTGCAAGTTCAGTAATCGCCTCACTGGGTTTGCTCAAACTCCAGATGTCAATTAAATCTTCAAGAAAGGAATCCAGCACAGCCAGTTTACACATAGTCCCGGCGGCTACAGCATACACATCTGCTCTTGCTGAAAGAAGTTGTATTATTTTCTCGGCCCACCCACTGTCTATTATTTCCGGGCCGTGTATTATAATTCCATATTTCATCCTGTCATCCTTATATTAATAATATCTCATTGGTGAAGATAAATTTATATCTTATCGATTCCAACCCTCTGCCAGACAAAAGTCGGTCTATTCTGAATAATATCCATCACTTCATATTTCTGTCATATGCGACTTTTGTCTTCATCCCAAACAATGAGGACCTGCAAAATGACCGTGATCACTGTACCCTATGGTAACGAAGGTATTGATGTCAACATCCCGGATTCCAATATGGGTGATATCCTTATGCCCTGTGAAATGGAAGTGAAATCCACCCCTGAGGAACTTGTAAAAAGTGCCCTTGCAAATCCGGTAAACAGCAACAAACTTTCCGAAATCGTAACTCAAGAATCCAGTGTAGCTATTATAGTCAGTGATATAACCCGTCCATCCCCTTCTGCAGCAATGCTTCCAATACTTCTTGAAGAATTGAGATCCGGTGGATGTAGCGAAGAAAATGTAACGGTGGTCTGTGCCCTGGGACTTCATCGCCAGCAGACTGAAGAGGAGATTAAAAAAATACTGGGACCTCTTTATGGAAAAGTCAGGTTTATTGAACACGATAAAGAGAATTGTGTAAAGGTAGGAACAACTTCCAGGGGAACTCCGGTAGAAATATTCAAAGAAGTTTATGAATCCGATATAGTAGTGTGTACCGGTAATATTGAATTCCACTATTATGCAGGTTATAGCGGAGGGGCAAAAGCAATCCTTCCCGGAGTGAGTTCCAATAATTCTGTAATTACAAACCATAAAATGATGACTCTTGAAGAGGCGACTACCGGCAATATCGACAGTCCTGTAAGACAGGATATGGAGGAAGCGGCTCAAATATTCGGCCCGGACTTTTTACTCAATGTGGTCCTCAACAGCAAAAAGGAAATCGTCAGGGCTGTAGCCGGTAATATTATAGCTGCCCACCGAAAAGGAGTTGAATGTGTGGATAAAATGTACAAGGTGGAAGTGGAACCTGCAGATGTAGTCATTACAGCAACCGATGTCTCAAAAGGGATGAACCTCTATCAGGCCTACAAACCGCTGGACAATGCAAAAAATGCGGTTGTTGACGGAGGCACCATTCTGCTTGCAGCTCCCTGCGGGGAAGGGTTTGGTCATGAAATATTTGAACGCTGGAGCCGACAATGCAGTTGTCCTCTGGAAACAATTGAAAAGTTCGATTCAGATTTTGAATTCGGGGCTCACAAAGCGGCATTTATAGCACAGCTTGCGATGAAACATGATTTGCTCATGTATTCAGAAATGCCTGAAAAAGATGTACAGGATGTGTTTTTCAAGCCTGTACCAGACATCCAGCAGGCGATTGATTCAATCATTGCAAAAAATCCGGCCGTGAGAATCCATTTCATGCCCCATGGCCAGAGTACCCTGCCGATTCAAAAGTCGAGAATTTAAGAGACTGCTTACTTATGCGTGATCATGTACCCAGAAATCACCTTCCATGGTAACTTCTTTTTTCCATATGGGCACCTCTGACTTTACTCTTTCAATCGCATCACTCAGGGCTTTAAATAACTCCTGTCTGTGGGCCGATGCTACAACAATGTACACAATATCCTCTCCCCGCATTAGTCGGCCACTTTTGTGATGGATTAACACTTCGATAATTCCTTCTCTTTGTTTGAGGTCATTACATATCTTTTCTATACGTTCATCAGCAACACTCTCATATTTTTCAAATTCGAGCATT
>JASMTL010000174.1:0-18451 GCA_041694315.1 Methanosarcinaceae archaeon
GCCTATTATTTACTTGAAGATGGATTTATACAGAATCCCGCATATTCCCAGGTGCCCGAAATACGTCACATTAAACCCAGGGACGTGCCTGAATTTGGCCTTTTCAGGGGAGAAGACATGTACGGATTGGTTGAAGATCTTTCCAGGCTGGAATTCTTGACAGCTCCTGAAAAGTATAATGATATTTTCAGTCACATTCTCAATGGGTAAACATATAAGATATTGTGTACATTTTTCATAAAAACGATTTAAAGGTGTATCTATGCAGGATAAATGTGGTGTTGTGCAGTTCACGTCTTCAAAGATCGAAGACCTTATGTTCAGGACCACACTGGACTTACAAAGTATGGAGGGAGATATAATTGTCAACCTCTCCCTTGCTGATGCGGATGATATTGTCGATGTGCTGGAATTTTTGAAGCTTACTTTCAACAGCGGCCTTTCAGTAAGTCCTTTCTTAAAGGTCCTGGAAAGCGGAGATGTTATAGGTGATCTAACCATTCCTGAGGGTAAGGTGGGTATTGCTACAATGTGCAGTATGACCATAGACGGGGTCTTGCTAAAATCGGGAATTATGACAAATCCCAAATTTGGAGGGGTTGTGCAGATCCGCAACGGTTTGCCCGTCAGATTCACTGATGTCCTGACCTATGCCAGCACCACAATAGATCCTCTTGAAGTCCTCATGTCGCAGGACATTACCTCTGTAACCCGAATGCTTCAGACCGGTTCTGGTAAGATTCTTGCAAACTTAAGAGAGGTCCATCTTGCAAAAAGGGATGAGATTAACAGTGTTCTTTCGGGAATGATGGATATTGGGATTAATGGTATTCTGGAGGTAGGAGATCCCAACAGCCGTGTACTCGATGTTCCTGTGGAGCGTGACCATCTTGGGGTGGTGGTTATCGGGGGGACCAATCCGATGGCTATTATGAAAGAACAGGGAATCAATATCCGTACCAATGCAATGTCTACACTGATGGATATCAATTCCATGGACAAAATCGAGGACTATTTCTAACTTCAGTTTTTCTGGAACTGGGTTCCTATTATTTCATCCAGTTTATTGAGGAATTCGTTTCTGCCAGTTGCAGGTATTGTCGCTCCTGCTGCAATGTCATGTCCTCCTCCTGCGCCGTTTACGAAGCCGGCCGCATCTGACATTGCCTGTGATAGGTTGAGCCCCTTCCTGATAAGGTCCTGTGTTCCCCGGGCGGATACTTTTACACCATCATCTGAATCCGCAAAGGCAATTATGGGCTTGTCCCGTCTTCCGGCAGAAGTAATGCTCATACCGGCGATAATGCCGACAATCGTTTCTTTGATCTTGTTTCCTGCATCAAAATACTGTATGTGGTCCAGTTGTATAATGCCGTTTTCTTTCACAAGTTTTAGGCCGTTGACAAGATTTTGCCTGTGTTCTCCAAGAAGCTTCTTTGCATCCTCGTAAGCCTTTCCCCGTTCTCCCATGCATACGGCCAGTCCGGTCTCTGCGTGGTCATAGCGTGCTGTGGCATTGAGCAGTGTGGAAAATTCGGAAGCGTCCCGCATTTCCGTTCCTTCACGTTCATTGAGCAGGACATAAACTTCCCCGATCAATCTCTCAACCTTGAAGGGTTGAAGCCCGGATTTGATACAGTGTTGCATGACCCCGGATATTATTCTCTGTTTTTCTGCAGATTCAAGATCAATCCAGCGTCTCCATCGTTCGTCACCTGCGAACCGGATATTCATGTCATGGAGAAAGCCTATGCATGCATCCTCGTCACCGGACAGGCCTGGCAGGAAAGGATCAGAAGAAAATTGCAGAAGTTTATAGACCGGGCGGGTTTGTTTACCAAAAAGGGTGAGATCTTTTTCGTAACTTAGATGGCCGTTTTTCACTCCTTCTTCAAGTAGCAGGCGGTTAACACCTGTCAACTGCCCTTTTTTTAGGTGTTGCATGTCTCCGATAGCACCAACCATGGCTATGTCAACCAGATCTGTATTCCGCCCTATCTCATTTGCAAGGATATATGTTGTACCGGAGCCGCTTAACTGGTATGATCCGTTAGCACCGAAAAGATGGGGGTTGAGGTGATATTTCCCTGCTCCGCGGGGCTGGTGATGATCTGAAACTATGGCATTGATTCCCTTTGCATTTATGCTGTCCAGCATGCCGCTTCCCAGATCTGTGAAGATTGCAAGTTCCGGATTTATGTTTGCGATGTCTTCTATGATGTTGTCATCCAGCTGTTTTACAAACCTCATTTCATAATTGATACCTGCACGTTGGAGGGCTTTGCATATAATACCGGCAGAAGTCAGCCCGTCTGCGTCGATGTGGGATACTACATATACAGATTCGTGTTTCTGTATTTCTGTATTACATTCTCTTGCATGTTCTTTCATTGATCTGAGTACTTTTTCTATATGTCATTCCCCCGTATGCATCCAGTTATTTTGTTTGGCCCATTTCTTAGGTTCGATATGTTATGCGTTTCCCTTTCTTTCAAGTTTTGAATGAAGTTTAATTTCATCAATTGTGTATTTCAGTTCTCCTGATCCGTATTTTTCCTCGATGTCTTTCCAGGGTATTATATAGGCTTCCCGGGATTTTCCTGACCCCTGTCTCAATTCAACAACCAAAAAACCGGCTCTTCCGGACCTTCTCAGGTATTCCGATATGCGTATTACCTGATGCGCCCCCTTTTTGTCTGTTGTGAAATGCTGGCTGAAATAAAGTGCATTGGCCCCCTTTTCAATTGAAATACTCTTGCACTCTATCCCTAAATAAAAATCCGGGTTTAAAGAATCTACCATCACATCCAGGAACTGGGGAGTGAAACGATGCTGTTTTATGCGGTGAGCTATTGCTTTTATATTGCAGTTTTCAAAATAATCATTGAAAGACTGCACAAGTTTCCTTTCGAATTCTGTCATAACAGCTCTTTACCACCTTTTCTGATACATTCCACCGGTATTATTTTTATAGCTTGGCTTTATTTGCGTTAATTTCATGTATGAAGTTGAACATGTAAGTTTTCATGAGTAAAAAGAGCATTGAAATTCTGCTGGCTGTGGGCTCAGTAACCCTTTTCGCCGTTATGCTTATCCTTGTACATTCCCTTGGACTGGCAAACGAGGGATACGGTTATGTGGTATCACTGATGATTTTTGTACTCGTAGTTTCAGTGGTAGGGCTTAAACTCCCTTCACTGGGATAATTGGTATAAAACAGGTTAAAAAGAGAAAGCTGAAGATCCCTTCAAGGGATCCTTATTTTTTCTTGAATCAGGAATTCTGTTTCATGAGGAATTGTATGAAATCCGGGCTTAAACGGGTTTCTTTTACCATTTTGTCTGTAATTTCATCTTCTGCAAGCCCTTCTTTCCTGTATTCTTCAATACGGTCATACACACTTCTGGAAACTTCGGAATACTCATTTATGTCTTTCCTGTGTCCCCATACATCGCCTTCAAGTAAGTCAATACCCTGCATTTCAAGATACATTCTTGCAGAGCTGGATATTGTTCTTTTATAGGAGCTGGGGATGTGCAGGGCCTTTACGTTGGGACATTTCATCACAAGGGAAAAAATATCCGTATTGGATGGCCTGAATGCAAGGTGAATAATTTCTTCATTTTCATCCAGGGTTTCGATTTCTTCTTTAGAACTGACTACTCTTATTTTCATTCTTGATCCCTTCTTCTTTGATGTCAATTTTTCAAGTGGTATAAAATCCTTTCAAAACTGACTTCTAATTGTATATACATTAGTTATTCTATATAAATTTTGTTAGGTCAGGTTTAATTATAATTCAGGATGATTTGTATTAATATTTCCTGATGTTTCATTTTTAAAATGAAACTCCCATTTAATCTCTGATTAAATGTGGCTGGAAAAGTTGAATTATAAAATACAAATGATGTTTTCTTGTATTATTTGATAAAAAGAAATGTTAATCAACTTGTTGACATTATATATTCCCCGGAGGTAAAGATTGAAATCTATAGATATAGGAAAAGTGCACATTGATTGGCTGGGGCATTCAGGATTCAGGTTGCGTGGGAATAATCTGGTGGTATATATTGATCCCTATGATGTTGGTGATTACATCAGCTATGCAGACCAGGCCGATGTGCTGCTTATCACTCATGAACATTTCGACCACTGTTCCCCCCGGGACATCCAGAAAGTCAGGAAAAGTACGGCTACGACCCTGATTCCGACAAGTTGCAGTCTGCAGTTTCGTGGCGATGCAAGAAGAATTGAAGCCGGGGATGTCCTCAGGGATGAACTTGCAATAAAGGGGTTGAATATAGAAGTAGTTGCAGCTTATAATATAGACAAGCCTTTCCATCCGCCCGGTGAAGGCGTGGGTTATGTTGTGGAGCTGGAAAGCTTGCGTATATATCATGCCGGGGATACGGATTTGATCGATGAAATGGCCGCCATTGAAGCTGATGTGGTCCTGCTTCCTATAGGAGGAAATTATACTATGGATGAAAAGCAAGCTGCAGAAGCAGTTTCATGGATGGGGCCATCCTATGTCATACCAATGCATTATGGAAGTGTTGAGGGAACGGACGCCGACACAGATCTCTTCAAAAAACTTGTAGAAAAAAGAAGTAAAGCAAAGGTAATTATTCTCGAAAACAATATGGATTTCTGAATATTTGAGGTAGTTTGTGTGTCTAAATCCCGAAAAAAACAGAAAAATCTCATCAAGGACCTGGCAAAACAGAGAATTGAACGCCTCTTCAAGCTTGCAGAAGAATCATACAGTGCACATCCTCACAGAAGTGACAGGTATGTTACACTTGCACGCAGGATCGGTATGCGATACAGGATCCGTTTACCTGCATCCCTTCGCAGAAGGGTGTGTCGCAGCTGTAATTCTTATCTCGTACCGGGCAGTAGCTCCAGGGTAAGGCTGAAAAAAGGGACATTGTGTATAACCTGTCTGTCATGTGGCAGGAAAATGTGTATTCCTTACAAATAATTCTTTTTTAAAATGATGACAGTAAGGCCTTGATGAGCAGAGCTGCAATTATGATGACAATTCCCATTGTAAGATAAATTAATACATTACGATATACTTCCTCTTTTTCAGAACCTGGCCTAATTCCCCAGTGATTGCAGTTTCCTTTTGAATCACAACCACCGCAGGAAGGCCTTTCTTCTTCAGAGGCAGGCCTTTGGATAACCGGGAGTTTTTTCATGTTATCTGACATGTATCAACTTTCCCTGTTATCATTGATAAAACGATTGAAAAAATGATTAGCGACGAGAGGGGGATTCGAACCCCCGAGGTGGCGAGCACCACAGGATTAGCAATCCTGCGCCATACCGGGCTTGGCTATCTCGTCCCGGGTAAGCAGTCCATAAGCCAGTCATGTATATAACTTTTTCCTTGTATGAAAGTGGCAGGCATGCTTCCGGTTGCCATCATTCTCATTTTCCAGTGGACTGCAACCTCGCCTCCACCCCGCAACCCTGAGAGCGATGTATGTTCGCGGTAAGTCTGCTCCCTTCCGGGCCTCGACCGGTTCCCGCGGTAAAGATAGAGGGCCGATTCTCCAACCAACCTCTCTAGCAACATCATCCAAACAGGACGGAGTTTCTCAGTTGAGGTCACAGGCTTGAAAATAATCCTGATGACTTCCTTCAGCTTCGTCTCCCGCATATCGGCGATTTCGGGTTACAGGTAACGCCGACCTACCCAGACTAGCCTGCCACCCCTAAATGTGATTTGATGCTTATAAAATTATTCCCATGCATATGCCTTCCCCAGTATTGAAGAAAGTTAGTTATAGCTGTAAACTTAATATTAAATGGTGATTTTATGGAAGAAATGATGGGTTTTGTGACAGGGAACAAGAATCGACAAAAACTTCTTGAAATGCTGGGTTCTAAAGGTGACCTTGAGACATCCCGTATTGCAAAGAATATGCATCTTGCACAGCCTTCTGTCAAAAGACTGATAGAAGAGCTGGTGGAAAAGAAACTGATAGTTGAAAAGGCGGGCAAATGCAGTCTTACAGAACTTGGGACAACAATTGAGAGGAAAGTTCAAAACCTCTGATTTATATTATCTCAATTCCGCCTTCTTTTATCTCATATCCCTTTATAAGGGGCTCACTGGCAGTCCCTCTTGATTTGATGATCTGTAGCTGTCTCTGCATTCCCTTTTCAGTATCTGTCTGTTTAAGCAGGATTACATTATCCATTATGAAAGACGACTCTTTGCTTCTTATCTTTTCAGCCCCGCCAAAAAGTTCTGTGGTAAACAGCGTCGTAACATTATGGCTTTTCAGGTAACCTACAAGGGAATGCAGAAACCCTCTTCTCTTAACGGGATCTATTATTGTGATTTCTACGTTCACAAGGCCATCGATTAGAAGCCTGGAAGGTTTTTTTTCCTCAACAATATTACTTATACGGTTGGAATATTCTGCATAACAGACCCTTTCGGTTTCATAAGTGATTATACTAAGTTTTTCTTCGTCAATATATGGTTGCAGGTCCCAGCCAAGATCACCTGTGGCCTTTATTATCTGGTCTGCACTTTCATAAAAGGTGATTATAGCACAGTTTTCCCCGTTTTCGAGTCCCTGCTGGATAAATTGCCAGCCCATTATTGTTTTCCCGGTGCCGGGTTCTCCCCCTACAAGAATAGAACTTCCTGACGGGACACCTCCGGTTAACATTTTGTCAACTTCATCGATACCCGTTTCCATCTTTTTATTCTCGGGAGCCTGTTCCTCATACTTCAAATTGGGGTATGCCCTGAATCCCTGTGTGCTCACCATATAATTGAATTTCTGGGTCATGCACTCATTACTGTAGGGGGGCTCAACTCCTGTCATCTTGAGAATTTCCATCTGGTTGGAGGTTTGCATGCCCTGGTTGGTTCTGGAGAGATAAATTATTCCATCTGCAAGGTGGCTGACCACATAATTGTGAATTTCATCTTTCATTAACTCGCCTGTCAGAAACACCAGGGAGTTGGATTCACGCACCATTGAGTCCAGCGTGTAGAAGAAACGTCTTCTTTCCTGTTCCACAAATCCAAATCCTATAGGTGTGATAGGATCTATTACAAGCCTGTCTGGTTTTATGGATGATATGGTATTGTCCATTTCAATAAGGGTACTTAGTGGATCTTTTTCTGCAATCGGCCTGTTAATCTCATGTACTTCCACGGATTCATCCAGAAATTCAAAAGTGGACAGGTACATCTTCAGCCGGTCGGAATTTTCCGTTGTAATTGGTATGTACAGGGTTTTTTCGCCGTCTTTTGCTGCGTTTGATAGCATCTGCAGTGCCATGGTTGTCTTACCTACACCAGCTGTCCCCGCAATAAGAATGATCGAAGGGGACTTGAAACCACCCACGATTTCGTCCATGCCATCAATGTGACAGGGGATTTCCCTCAATTCACTCATCGTAAGTTCTTATGAATAAAGAATTACTTATACTTTCTTGATTTCGTTATGCATAGAAGTTAAACCGGCTTGTTTCATGATTCCTGTTCAAAATCCCATGTTTCAATCTCCTCATTTCTTTCTATGAGTTGCTCTATGCGTTGTTCAGATTCTTGCAAAATATTATTGCAGATGCCTGCAAGTTTTATTCCTCTCTCGAACATTTCCATGCTTTCCTGAAGGGAGATCTGTCCATTTTCAAGTTTTTCCACAATATCCTCGAGTTCCAGCAGGCAATCCTCAAAATTCCTGTTTTCAGTGTTTGATGGCAACTTAACATCCCTCGTCCAAATTTTCTTTATGCTCCACTCTGCAACACCCGTCCCTGAATTTCAATTGTATATTCTGTCCCTTTTCAATATCAGTAACACCGGTTATGGTCCCTCCATCATCGGACTGCGCCACACAGTATCCCCGATCAAGAGTATTCAACGGACTTACGGCATTCAATCGTCCTGCAAGGCCGCCGAGTTCTGCAACTTTAGTTTGTATTATATATTCCGTTCTGGATGTCAGGCGATATGTAACCTCATCCAGATGTTGGTTGCGCTGGTTGAGCAGCTCCCTGTACCTATCAGGACTGATTCTACCTGAAAGGTACTCAAGATGTTTTTTATGGTTCTGAATCTGAGTTCTGAGTGCAGATCCCATCCTCTGCCTGAGGCCATCGATATGCCTTGCCATTTCTGTCCTGTCGGGCACTGCAATTTCTGCGGCTGCTGACGGGGTGGGCGCACGCACATCTGCTGCAAAATCTGATATTGTGAAATCCGTTTCATGCCCTATCGCCGCTATAACCGGAAGTCTGGAATTGTAGATGGCACGTGCTACATTTTCCTCATTGAATGGCCACAGGTCTTCAAGGGAACCACCTCCCCTGCCGGCAATAATGAGGTCTGCGTCTGTGCGATTGAGCAATTCCAGGGATCTTATAATACTATCTGCGGAAGTCTCTCCCTGGACAGTTGTCGGGCAGAGCAGGATATCTACAGGATAGCGTCTTTGTAGTACATGCAATATGTCGTGTATAGCTGCGCCTGTGGCAGATGTGGCAACTCCTATCTTGCGTGGGTAACGGGGAAGGGGTCTTTTGTGTTCGGGAGCAAACAACCCTTCTGCTTCAAGTCTTTTTTTGAGTTGTTCGAATGCTTTATACAATTCTCCCACCCCATCAGGACGGATGTCCAGCACCTGGAGCTGGTACTGTCCACGGACGGTGTAAACATTTACCGATCCAAAAACCAGCACTTTCATATCCTTTTCAGGTTCAAATTTTAATTTGCGGTTTGTGGAGCGAAAACTGACACAGCTTACCTGGCTTGATTCGTCCTTTATAGAAAAGTAGTAATGCCCTGATCGGTGTTTTGTGAGGTTGGAAATCTCCCCTTCCACCCAGATATGCTGCAGGGCTTTTTCAGAAGTTAACACGTTTTTGATATAGTCGTTCAGCCCGGTTACAGTATAGATGCCCATCGTATTCTCCCGGTTTGTATATGCAAATCATGCTATTATAAATTGGTGCAGGCGGGATGAAAGTATTTGGATATTATTATAATATCAATAAAAGAATAAAATTAAGCAGTGATTAGCTGCTTTTGAATTTATTTTTGCTGCTTTTTATCCCTGAAATTCGTGACAACTGCAGGGTCGGCTTCATCTGTTGCAACCAGCCTTCCACTTTCAAGAGCTCTGTCAACTGCCAGTTTACCCGTATCGCTGCGCACAATCAACGTTGTATATCCTTCCGGGCTTCCTACAGAACCTGCTGAAATATCAGCATACAGGGCATCGAAATCCTTGCATATGTGACAACCCGGACGAATAGTATCTTCGATATCCTTCAGGGGAATGCTGATTTCCTCATTCTTGAGTTTGACAACAAGTGTTCCTCTTACATCCATGCGTTCGATGTCCAGTGGGTTGATCTGCATTTCTGATTTGAGTTTGCCTTCCATGAGTTTTTCATAATCGAAGCTTTCTGTACAGAACAGGCCGATTACATATTTTATCGATTTTGCAAAGGGTCCAAGCAATTCATTGTCACTTTTACGCAATTTTTCTACTGCCCGGGCAGCACAGGGCAAAGCAACGATGGCTATATTTTTGCATTTCTTTTTGATTACGGCTTCCTTCAGGGCTGCAAGCAGAGGAACCCACCAGTTGTACCGGCTTCCTGCACTGCTTATCAATGCCTCACTGGACGTGATGACCGTAGATTTTGGTTTCAGGGTCCAGGGGTCTTCTGTTACAGTTACAACGGCATCAACAATGCCCCTTTCCAGACTGTCATACAAAATTGCAGAAACCGCTCCTCCACTTTGCTTTCCCGGGATTTCAAACCCTGCCTTTGCAGCCATGTATTCTTCTCTGGAACTGCTACTTTCGGGCATTTCTCCTTCTATGCGGGGGCATATGTCATAACATGCCCCGCAGGGAACACCATCGGTGGCATCCTTGCAGTAGCCATTGCTGGAAGGTTTTATGGATTCTTCTCCTTTTTTGAAATACAGGGCATCTGCAGGACATACTGCCACACAACCACCGCATCCGCTGCAACGGTTTGTATCCCAGACTTTTTCCTTAAGATCGAGGTAATTGGTCATTATATCACTCCCAGACATATTTGCCCGCAAAAGGCCTGCTGCTTGACGCGACTATTTTTGTGTATTTGGTATCCAGGTATTTTTTCAGGTCAATTTCAAAACATTCGCAAAACTCTTCAATATAAGGGCTTATCTTTCCCAGATCTTCTTCTGTGAATTCCGTGATTTTGGCACCCACGCCAAGCTGTCTTTCTTTTAACTCGCCTCGCAGGATAATCTCACCACCGTGAATCCCACTGCCAACACCTCTGCCTCCAAAAGTATTGCCACTCTTGCTCAGGACGATTATAACTCCCCCTGCCATGTATTCTCCCAGGAATGAGCAGGCATTGTCTCCAACAACGAGGATGGGTTTATGGTCTGCTCCATATTCCTTCATATGGATGCCTCCTCTGTAGCCTATATCGTCCCTCACGAAAACTTTACCGCCTCTCATGCTGTGAGCTACGGCATCTCCTGCACTGCCATGGATAACGATTTTGCCATTGTCCATGGTATTACCGGGGGCGTGGTCGCAATTGCCTTTCACGATACATGTGGGGCCGTTCATAAACATTCCAAGATCACCACCAGGAACACCGTTGATCCGGATGGTTACTTCTCCTTTTAGCCCATCTGCTATGAATCGCTGGCCAAGCACATTATCTACGATAATCTCAGTGGCCCCTTCTGCAACAGCTTTGCGTATCTGCTGATTCAGGGGTGTGTAATGGAGTCCTCTTGCATCTATGCGCACTGGTTTCATATTCTCAGGCCCCCACAGGTTTTACCTGCAACACATCCAGGGTGCCTTCATCCAGCATATAGCCACGCAGCCTGCTGCGGTTACCTCTCAGGCTTTCTATACTGTTGATTCCGGCTGCTCCCATGAGTTCACTGAGTTCCAGAGTCCATGAGTTTATTAGATTTGCAACATGTTCGGACTCAATTTCCGGATCAAGCCGGCTGACAAGATCCTCCCTCTGGGTGGCAATTCCCCAGGGGCACAAACCACGGTAACAGTTCCCACAAACCCGGCATCCCATTGAAATCAGGGCTGCGGTTCCAATATAAACTGCGTCTGCACCAAGGGCTATGGATTTGGCGATATCGGCACTGTTGCGAATTCCCCCGCTGGCAATAACCGAGACCTTGTTACGGATGCCCTGGTCATTGAGTTTCTGATCGACACTGGCAACCGCTGCCTCGATGGGAATGCCCACATTGTCCCTGAAGACCTTCGGAGAAGCACCGGTGCCTCCACGGAAACCGTCTATTACTACTGCATCTGCCGAGGACCTTGCAATACCAGCCGCCACAGCTGCGACATTATGTACAGCTGCAATTTTTACGAAAACCGGTTTCTTCCATTCGGTTGCTTCCTTGAGGCCTCTTACCAGCTGTGCCAGGTCCTCTATGCTGTAAATGTCATGGTGTGGAGCGGGGCTAATCGCATCGCTGCCTGCGGGTATCATTCGTGTACATGAAACATCCGTGCACACTTTCTCCCCAGGCAGATGTCCGCCGATGCCGGGTTTTGCACCCTGCCCAATCTTGATCTCGATAGCGGCTCCTCTCTCAAGATAGTTAATATCCACGCCGAACCTGCCGGAGGCAACCTGCACTATCATATTATTCTGATATGGGTAAATGTCCTTATGCAGGCCACCTTCCCCGGTTCCCATGTATGTGCCGGTTTTGGCTGCTGCCTTTGCAAGACTTAACTGGGCATTGAGGCTGATAGCACCATAACTCATATGGCCTATCATTATCGGGGTCTGCAATTCCAGGTTCGGGGATAGTTTGGTATTGAGTTCAAAGTCCCCGTTTTCCTGCTTCCGTATATCAAGTTTTGAAGGTTTTTGTCCCAGGTAGGTACGTAATTCCATAGGCTCTCGCAGGGGATCTATACTCGGATTGGTTACCTGGCAGGCATCCAGCACCAACCTGTCGTAGATAATAGGATACTCCTTGGCATTTCCCATCCCCGCCAGCACGATCCTGCCACTTCGTGACTGGTTTATGACATCTTCCCGGGCTTCCGGAGTCCACAGCGGGTGGCTGCGGTAGTCTACTGGTCTTTCACTGAGATTGATGGCATCCCGCGGACACATTGAAATGCAACGGTGGCATGCTGTGCACTTGCGGGAATCGATAAGGATATTGCCGTCATCCTCTTCCCGGAATACACCATAGGAACAATTATCCACGCACCTCATACATTGCATGCATTGCTGTCTGTCTATCTGGATGCGGTATTTCAGGGGTACGCTCCCCAGACTCATGTTACAACCCTCCCGATTACCGGTTCCCCTGCACCCGGCATGTGGATGTTCTCCACCTGGGGATCCATGGTTCTGATTGCGGCTTCCTCGCTGGAGATGTATAATCTAGAACCGTGTTTTCCAACGACCAGTGGCCTGAGTTTTATCCTGTCAGTGAAACCTACTATACCTTCATGGGTGGCCACAACTATTGCAAAAGGCCCATTCATGAGAGCCGGGCCGTAGGTCAGGCGGATTGCCTTATTGAGTTCACGCTCTTTATCGTCCATCTCATCAATCTCATCCCAGAAAGGTGGAGCCATCGCTTTCACAATGATCTCTGATGGCAATTCATGATGCCTGCCAAGCAGGTCAAACAGGTATGCCACAACTTCGGTGTCGGTAAACATTGTACACTGGTAACCATTACTTTCCACATATCTCTGATTTGTCCCGTAGGAAGTAATCTCTCCGTTGTGCACAACCGACCAGTTAAGCAGGTTAAACGGATGCGCTCCTCCCCACCATCCGGGGGTGTTGGTGGGATAACGGTTGTGTGCCAGCCAGATATAGCCTTCATATTCATCTATTTTGTAAAAATTTGCCACATCTTCGGGCCATCCAGCGGCCTTGAATACTCCCATGTTTTTCCCGGAGGAAAAAACCAGGGCTCCCTCGATAGTTGATGAATTAATTTCCATGACCAGATATTTGACGATATCTTCATCCGGTGTGAGACTTCCGGTCATAAGGTCTGTGTAGGGTTTGAAGAAGTATCTCCAGGGAACATGATTCCTTTTCAGGTTAGGTTGTTCCTTTGTAGGAATTTCTTCCTGATGGACGATGCGTCCCCACTTCTGGATGATATCATCAACTTTTGATTTTGGTTCCACAAGGTTATCAAAGAATATATGCAGGGCATAACAGTCCTCAAAATCGGGGTATATGCCATATGCGGCATAACCTGCGCCTTCACCACTGCCACGCTCATTCATTAGGCTGAGAGCTTCCTTGATTCCCGAACCATTCATTTTTTGTTTCTGTCTGTCAATAACTCCTATTATCCCGCACATCGGCATCACTCTGTTATGATATGTAAAAGTGTGTATAAAGTGTATGTATAGAAAAGATTTGGGTGCGGGATTTCCTGTGAAATCCCTGCTTAAAGTACGCCAAGGTAGGTATCCAGTTCCCACTGGTGCACCCGGGCCTTATAATCATCCCATTCCTTGTTCTTGGCACAGAGATAATTGTTGAAAAGGTGGTCACCCAGGGTCTTTTTAACAAATTCGCTGCCTGTCATCTCGTCTATTGCTTCCTTGAGACTTCCGGGCAGGGAATTGATTCCCATGTCCTCCCTCTCCTTTCCGGAAAGGTTGAATATATTGTGGGTTACCGCTTCTCCCGGATCGGTTTTGTTCTTTATTCCGTCCAGGCCTGCAGAAAGCATGGTTGCAAAGGCAAGATATGGATTACATGCCGGATCCGGACATCTGAGCTCTACCCTTGTACCCTTGCCTCTGGTTGACGGGATACGAATCAGGGAACTGCGGTTACTGTCCGACCAGGTTATGTAAATGGGTGCTTCGTATCCGGGTACGAGTCTTTTGTAGGAGTTGACAGTTGGGTTGGTTATTGCTGCAAATTCCCTGATATGTTCCAGCAGTCCGCCGGTGTAATACCTGGCTATGTCGGAGAGCTGGTTTGGATCATTCGGATCAAAGAACACATTTTCGCCATTCTGTGACATCAGGGATTGGTTGGCATGCATGCCTGAGCCGTTTACACCGTAGAGTGGTTTTGGCATGAAGGTTGCATAGTAACCGTGGTGGTTTGCTATGGACTTGACCACATACCTGAACGTGATTACATTATCCGCGGTGGTAAGGGCATCCGAGAACCTGAAATCGATCTCGTGCTGGGAGGGGGCAACCTCATGATGTGAGGCCTCGAGTTTGAATCCCATGTGTTCCAGAGCATAATCAATCTCCCTGCGCACATCCTGGGCCATGTCCAGGGGCGCAAAATCGAAGTAGCCGCCTTTATCGGTAAGTTCGGTTGTGGGATTGCCTTCACTGTCCTGTTTGAACAGGAAGAACTCAAGTTCCGGTCCCACATTCATTGAATATCCCATGTCATCGGCTTCCTTAAGGGTCTTTTTGAGAATGTAACGTGGATCTCCTTCGAAGGGTTTGCCATTTGGCAATTTTACGTCACCGATTATACGTGCAACAGCTCCTTCCTTTGGTCTCCAGGGCAGGATACGGAATGTTGAAGGGTCGGGCATGAGCATCATGTCTGATTCCTCAATGCGGGTGAATCCTTCGATCGAGGACCCATCGAACATCACTCCTTCATCGAATGCCTCATCAAGGTCCTCAGAAGGAATTGCCCAGCTCTTGATGATTCCCATTGTGTCGGTGAATTGGGTACGTATAAACTTTACATCATTTTCGACGACCGCTTCAAGTACGTCTTCTTTGGTCTGTATCTCTGGCTTATTTTTCATTTCTCTCACCTTTCAAGGGAAGGCAGTAACCATATACCGTGTTAATATTATATAATACTATTGCTAATGCAGGTTTTGCCTCTAAAGTACCCTACTTTGTGGTCAACGAAGGTACGTTATAGTCAAATGGTTTACTTTACTGTCAAAACACTAACTCGGAAAACATTTGCTGTTATGTTATATACGAAAATCAATTATCAAAACCCTGATACGATTATAATTCGAAATCCCAAATAAAAAATTTAAAAAAGTGAGTGAAATAAAATCAAGACCACGCATGCACATGTTTCTGATATTGTTCATATCCATTATAGGCAAAGATGAAAATAAAAAAGAAACAGATGCTTAAACAAATACTCGTTACAGTAGACGATTTTATTTCCTTTGCATTAGATAGACCACCAGTAATAACAAGCACGAGAACAATGGACTCATAAAAGGCACTCTTTCTTCATCGCGAATCGTATTGTTCTTCATATCCTCAATATAGATGTTTTCCTCTTCATTTGAGAATGCTATATTCGATATCAGAACATTTTGCTTGCTTGAATTCTTGATATAGATGCCATATTTGCTGTTGTTTGAAGCATTATTATTGTTCAATTCATTGCCGGTGGATTTCATCAGGTATATGCCATTACCATTATTGAGTGCCAGATTGTGTTTCACGGTACAATTTCTTGCATGATTGAGCAAAATACCGGTCGGATTTGAAGTTGCGGTATTATTATTTATCAGGTTATGTTTTCCGGTAACCATGATACCTACATCTGAGTTTGCAACGGCAGTGTTACTGAATAATGATGCGTTATTTGTATCAACAGCAATCCCTACCCCATTGTCTGAAAGAATATTGCCCTCAAAAACATTATCATTACAATAAGCAATTACTGTCATACCATAAACCCGGTTAAAGGATACACTGTTATTTTTTATTGTGTTATTGTTACAGAGGGAATACAATAGTATCCCTTCCTGGCCATTTGCATTCACCCTGTTCTTTTCTATTGTGTTATTGCTTGATTGTCTCAGTGAGATACCATTCAACTTATTTCCAGTAATATTATTATTGGCCAAAATATTATTATCTGATTGGGTCAGGAGGATCCCTTCATTATTTGACATATAATTGTTTCTTATTGTACAATTGTGTGCACGGTCGAGATGAACACCGGCCTGGTCCATCCCAAATTCGTCTATTGTGGCCCCTGTCATGCTGAATCCACTGATAACAACACCGTCGGCATTCACATTAAATACGTCATCTGTCTCTACAAGCCAACTGTCTGAGGTGATGGCAGCATTCACTATTGTATCGGCAGGGTTACCGGATTTGGACAACATTGTGAGTTTTTTGTTAATGTAGACACTTTCCGTGTAATTCCCGGGATACACAAGGATTGTATCTCCTGATGTTGCATTATTTACAGCCTGCTGTATTGATCTGTAATCCGCTCCTCCGTTACCGTCAACTGTGAGTGTATCTGCCATTGCAGGCAGTGTTGTGATTGTAAGGACGATGAATGCTATTAATAGTACTCTCATGCTTGATTCCCCACTAATAAATTAAAGACAATTGTGTGAAGGACTTTCACACAATTGATGTTTTACAAAATCTTTTCAGGTTTATGGTGTCCGGAATGCCGCAATCGTTGCTTTGTGGGCAATTATATATTCGGCGTTGTCATGGTCCTGATCACCATAGGTATCACCATCTGAATATATCATTTTCAGTTGATGGGTCGAATTGTTGTAGAATGGCGTATGCATTACAGTAGAATAATTCATGTCTTGTGCCGTCCAATTATAGGCTTCATCATGTTGAGCGCCGAAATTATGCCCCAATTCATGTGTCAGCAGAATGCATCTGTCATCATAGGTTGCACTGTAATGTGTGCCTGACTCTTCTGCCATCTGTAATACACTGTAAGCTCTTTCAGCACTACCATTGTATACAGAACCTCTTCCAATTATAGTTTCATTGACAAATTCATCCCCATAGAATAATGTTGCCAGGTCACTATCTGTTATATCCCTGTAAGGAGGAATGTCTTCTTTAAAGAAATTTATCATACCTTGGGATGTATTGTCTTCGAGGTAGGCATATCTTTTGTAATAATCAAAAGTAAGTTCTGTACCATGATTATCATATTCCAGATTTGCTTCATTAATCATATCTGAAATTTCAGCCTGTGCATCACTATAATCTCCGAAAAGATCCCTGAAATCATGGTCATAACATGGAAGCATCTTTATTTGGGTGGTTGAACGTAAGGGGGATGATTCAGTTTTTTCAATTGAAACCAAATTTGTTGAATCCACATTCTCATCGTCCACTCCACAGTATGCCGGTTTTGCATCAGGGTCACTTATTATATTCTTTTTCCGATACACAGCATGCACTGTTTTACCCTTTACCTCTTCTTTTGTCAACTCAATGTAGTATGGGTCGTCATCTACATCGATCATTCCTATCAGCAGATTGTTACCGGTGGTGATAGCCACTCTGCTGTCATTTCTGCCTACAACCTCCCCGTGATAAGTGTGGAAATAGGGGGCATCGATAAAATGAACACCACTTTCATTTTCAACGATTACCTTTGGGTCTTTCCCCATGACATAGGTCTGGTGGAGATTGAGCTCAATATTTTCCCCTTCCAGTGTTAGCATTATGGTTTTGCTATTATGTACGGATTCGTTGAACTTATTTGGGTTAAGTTCAAAGGTAACCATGTCAAAATCACTCAGTGATTCGGCAAGTCTGAAGTGTCTGTTTTGTGTATTTATCTCTTCCATCGATACCTTATGTACATCTTCAGGTTGTGGACCCGCAGCTGATAGCATTACCATACTCAGTAACATCATTGCTGCAAGCAGCAGACCTGTAGTCGGCCTTAAACTGGATTTCATTTGTTTCACCTCTTCTTTCAAATCCCAAGAGGCAAGTCTAAAAAAGGCTTAAATATCTACAAAGCCAATATCAACATGCCTTTTGGGCAAAGATGTGGGGTCCTGACTGATTGAACACTTTCTGACCCCACATCGAAAATTATGTTTGATATCATTCTATATAGTGTTGTTGGCAGTGAATATTTATTCTTATGTTTGGGTTAAATTAAAAATATTTTATCTAGCAGGTATATTGCCCCTGTCCAAGTTTACAGGAAAAGGTAATCTTATTGTATACCCTGCAAGCTGCACCTCAGAAATAATCCGGTCCCACAAACTACCACAACGAAATGCCTCATCTTTATAACAAATGAAAATCTACTCACGGTAGGTGAACATAATCATGGCAGGTGCTCCTTCAATTGAGGAGGTTATAGAGGATTTCAATGTCCTGAAATGTATGCAGTGCGGCGTATGCAGTGGCAGTTGTCCTTCCGGCAGGCAGGCCAGTCTGAATGTCAGGCGGCTTGTACGTAAGATCGGAAGGGATCATGCGGCCATTTCCGATGAGGCCCTCTGGATGTGCACGACGTGTTACAACTGTCAGGAGAGATGTCCCAGGGGTATTGAAATTGTGGATGCCATACTTGCTGTGCGAAGTATTGCTGCTCATGAAGGGCTGATTCTGGAGCGACACAGGCATGTGGCCAATCTGCTTCAGGAACATGGCCATGCTGT
>JASMTL010000175.1:0-3833 GCA_041694315.1 Methanosarcinaceae archaeon
CTTTTCCTTTACCCGTGGGCTATGATATACAGAGGTAATACAGGAGTAGATACGACGGTAGCGGTAGTCGAAATGCTTATATTTATTTTTGTTCTCCTGTTCGGTTATGCATTCTTATGGAAGAAGGGGGCACTTAGATGGCTGAAGAATTAACTTCCCAATCCTATGAACAGCCGGCTCCTAAAGAGCAGGCTCAAGAGGAATCCATTCCTGGAGTTATAACTACAACATCCCGGGAAATCAACGAATTCCTTAAAAAGACCAAAATTCAGGATATTCTTAACTGGGGACGCAAGAATTCTCTCTGGTTTATGTCCCAGCCAATGGGATGCTGTGGTGTGGAACTTATCGTTGCCGGTGTGGCTCCGATGGATACCGATCGCTTTGGTATTATTCCCCGTAATTCTCCCAGACAGGCTGACGTTATGATAATCAGTGGGTATGTTACCAGAAAATATTTCCCCGCTCTTAAGAGATTGTGGGATCAAATGCCTTCCCCTAAATGGGTTTTTTGTGTGGGCGACTGTTCCATAAGCGGGGGTCCCTTCTATGAATCCTACAGCACAGTTCAGAATATAGATGAGATCTTCCCGATAGATGTTTTTGTTCCCGGATGCCCTCCAAGACCCGAAGCAATAATCCAGGGTTTTGTTGAGATCCAGAAAAAGATTGAAACCAAAAAGGACCGGGGTTCTGGCTATGAAGGTTGATACTATGGAAACGGAAAATATTATTAATTCACTGAATACAAGGTTCCCTGATGCAATCTCTGATTCACAAATTGAATCAGAAAAACGTATTTCTGCTTATGCAGAAGCCGGAAGTATTGTGGAAATATGCAGATACCTGAAGGATGAACTTCAGTTTGACCATCTTTCTTCGGAAACAGCTGTGGATTTGATCCTGAAAGATGAAATTGAAGTAGTATATCACCTGAGTTCCTTCGGCCAGCCTTTGGTACTGAAGCTGAAAGCAAGACTTCCACGTAACAATCCGGAGATTGAATCCATTACTTCTGTTTACTGGGATGCCAACTGGTATGAAAGGGAAGCCTACGAACTATTCGGTGTACAGTACAGAAATCATCCGGACCTGAGAAATCTAGTCCTGCCGGATGAATTGCTGGGTGACTGGCCTCTGCGTAAAGATTACGAAGATTTTCCCCAAAAGACTGCTAAAAACCTGGTGTGAGTGATAATTATGGATACCAATATTGGCCCTGATGAGATGCTTATCCATATGGGACCTCATCATATTGCACAACCCGGACCTTTCAGGCTAAATGTAAAATTGAAAGGAGAAACTGTGCAGGATTCTGATGTGGAAATGGGTTTCATCCACAAGGGCATAGAAAAAATACTAGAAAGCAAGACATATCTACAGGGAATACCTGTGGTGGACAGGGCCTGTTATCTTGCGGCTCTTACCAATGAGGAAGCTTTTGTAGGCTGTGTGGAAAAACTTGCAGGAATCGAACCAACTGAAAGGTCTCAGTATATCAGGGTTATAGTTGAAGAACTGTCCAGAATACAGAGCCATCTGCTCGGTTATGGGGAATATACTGAATTTATTGGTTTTATGACAATGTTCTTCTACCCCATGACTGTCAGGGAAAAAATTCTCGATCTCCTTGAAATGACCACCGGTGCCCGTATTACACATTCTTATCTCCGATTTGGCGGAGTACGCGACGATCTCCCTGAAGGGTTTGAGGCAAAATGCAAGGAGGCATTTGCACTGCTTAGAAGAGGCCTTGAAGAGTGGGGTGAGTTAATGAAGTCCGATACGATCTACAGGGAACGTACTGTGGGTGTCGGTGTCCTTACACCGGATACAGCCAAGGAAATGGGAGTTACCGGACCACCTCTGAGGGCAACTGGTGTTGATTTCGATATAAGGAAGGATGAACCCTATCTTGTTTATGATGATCTGGATTTCAAGGTATGTACCGAAACCGCGGGAGATGTTTATGCCCGTATCTGGGTGCGTGTTGCTGAAATCTATGAGAGTATGTATATCATCGAACAGGCACTGGACCAGATGCCTTCTGGACCGTTGTTCCCGGAGAATCTCCCCTATGACCGTCGGGCTCCCGTGATGAGGGTTCCGGAAGGAGAGGTTTTCCACAGGGTTGAAGATCCCAGAGGAGAAATGGGAATGTATATGGTGTCCGATGGATCTGATAAGCCCTATCGTGTGAAGATCAGGGGACCTGTGTTCCCTACAATGCAGGCAATGCCACCTCTTATAAAAGATTCTCAACTTGCAGACGTTGTAGCGATTGTAGGAAGCCTTGACCCATGTGTAAGTGAGGCGGATAGGTGAAAATATGTTAGAAGTTCCAGCAAATATTTATCCATGGTTAAAGGGAATTGTAGGCCTTGTGCTGATAGGTGCCTTGTTTGGATTCGGTATGTTCGCCATCTGGGTTGAACGTAAATTGTCTGCTGATATACAGGAAAGACATGGTCCTAACAGGGTCGGTCCGAGGGGTATATTCCAGCTGGTTGCAGATGCTATCAAGCTGTTTACAAAAGAGGAAATCATTCCAGCCAAAGTTGACAGGATACTCTACATAAGTGCGCCTATTGTTATATTGCTGTCTGTTTTCCTGATGCTTGTTGCGATACCTGTTGGTGCTGTTTATGTAAATGGCACCGAATATGTACTCGCAGCGACCCAAATGGACATTAGCATCCTTTACATCGAGGCCGTTTCAGCGATTGCTATCATAGGTACCTTTGTACTTGGATACGGTCAGAATAATAAATATGCAATGATGGGTACCTTCCGTAACTTTGCAAGAATGATCGGTTATGAGATTCCTCTGGGAATCACAATCGTAAGTGTTGCCGTGATGGCAGGCTCTCTTGATGTGGTTGAGATCGTCCATGCCCAGAGTCCCATATGGTATGCATTTTTGCAACCGATTGGTTTCATAGTATTCTTCATTGCTATGATGGCTGATATGGGTCGTCTTCCATTCGACCAGAATGAGGCCGAAGAAGAACTTCAGGCTGGTGTTTTTACTGAATACAGTGGCATGAGGTTCGGTCTGGGATTCTTCGCAGAATACTTCCATCTGATTCTCGGTTCATTCCTGATTTCACTGCTTTTCCTGGGTGGATGGAATCTCCCCGGATTTGTAACTGATAATATTGTACTTGGAATAATCCTTCCAACACTGTTCCTCATAGCCAAGGCAACGATCGTTATGATGTTTATTATCATGATGCGTTGGGCTGTGCCGAGGTTCAGGATCGACCAGGTGGTTGATCTTAGCTGGAAGAAACTCCTGCCCCTCTCCCTGTTGAACCTTGGATGGGCTATTGCATTAGGTTTGTATCTGGGAGCGTGATTAGATGGTTCTGAAAAATATCACAAGAGCTTTAAAGAACATCCGCAAGCCCCGTGTTACCAGAATGTATCCTGAAATACGCTCGGAATTGCCTGAAAGGTTCAGAGGGCTGCAAAAACTTGATAAAAGTAAGTGTATCGGATGTGGAATATGTGCGAATACCTGTCCCAACAGTACAATTAAGATTGTAAGGGCCAGGGTAAGTAAAGATAGTACCAAGACCAGGTGGTTCCCCGAAATAGACATCGGTCACTGCCTTTTTTGTGGTCTTTGTATTGATCAGTGTCCACAGGGTGCCCTCTCAAGTTCAAAGATATATACAGATGGTATAATCAAGTGGAAACATGAGGACCTTCTCTTTACGCCGGACATACTGGCAAGGGAAGAACCTATTGACGCACCGGAGGCTGAACAATGATTGGAATAGGAGAAGCTTTGGTCTTTTTCATATTAGCAGCCGTGGTAATTTTCTTTT
>JASMTL010000176.1:0-7087 GCA_041694315.1 Methanosarcinaceae archaeon
CGGGATGGAACGGTCAGGTCCTGATTCCTTGGAAGAGCACCAACAACCGGCACATCCCCCAGGGCATCCCTGATCATTTGAGCATGCTTGGGGCTTCCCACCCGATTGAGAATCACCCCATCAATACGTACATCATTGTCAAATTCAGAGTAGCCTTTGATGAGGGCCGCAGCACTTCTGGACATGCCGTGCACATTGACTACAAGAATCACAGGAGCACCCAGGGATTTGGCCACATGAGCCGAACTTGCAAGATCTGAGGAATTCATTCCGTCAAAAAGACCCATGACGCCTTCAACAACCCCTATATCCGCATCATTATAACTGCAATGAAAACTCTGCCTGACACCTTCTTCACCCATCATGAAAGTATCAAGGTTCCTTGAAGGCCTCCCGCAGATTGCAGTATGATGAGTGGGATCGATGTAATCCGGCCCCACCTTATAGGGCTGCACGTTCATTCCCCGGCGGGTCAGGGCCGCCATGATACCCATGGAAACGGTTGTCTTACCGACTCCACTGTGTGTGCCTGCAATAACTATTGATTTTTTCATGGCACAAGTTGGTTTGATTTGGTATTTAAAATATGGGGCAGTAAGCTTCACTGTTACCGGATAAACTTAAGTTTATATACTCCCTTCACCATCCCAAATTAAACACCAATTACCGATATAGCATGACTCCTGAAAAACATCTCACAGATTCCTACGGACGCACTATAAAGAGCCTCAGGATATCGATTACTGATAGGTGTAATCTCAATTGTATTTATTGTCACAATGAAGGGAATATGAAAGCGGCAGATGAAATGTCAGCCAAAAAAATATCTGATATCATCAAGGCAGCCAGCCTGTATGGAGTGGACAGGGTGAAATTCTCCGGCGGAGAACCGCTTGTCCGCAAGGATTTCGAGGATATACTGAAAAGCCTGCCTCCATTGAAGGATGTATCTGCAACTACCAATGGGATACTGCTGGAAGAGAGAGCCCGGAGCCTCAAGGAAGCAGGACTGGACCGGATAAATGTAAGTTTGGATAGTGTTGATGGCAAAAACTACAGTATGATTACTGCAGCAAATCCGGGTGATGTATATAAAGTACTCAAAGGGATTGAAGAAGCAATCGAAGTTGGCCTTACTCCTGTAAAACTGAACATGGTAATGCTCAAAGGGATCAATGAAGACAAAATCGACCAGATGCTTGAACTTGTCCGTAAACACAAAGGCAACATCATACTACAACTCATACAGTTAATGGATTTCCAGGATGTTGTAAAATACCAGGTTGACGTGCAAGAAATTGAAAAACAACTTGAAGAAAGGGCCGATGAAATCCATGTACGCAAAATGCACCGCCGCAAAAAGTACATCATCGACGGTGCAGAAGTTGAAGTAGTAAGACCCATCGACAATACTGAATTCTGTGCCAACTGCAACAGGCTACGTGTGACAGCCGACGGGAAACTCAAACCATGCCTGTTGGTAAATGATAATCTTGTGGATACAAAAGGCGCAAATTCAGAAGATATTCCACGGTTGCTGGAGGAAGTTGTGGAAAAAAGGGTGCCTTTTTTCAGGGAAATATCACGGAGTACTAACAGGTGAATTGTTACCTGAAAAGTATCTCTATATCCTCCTCGAATGCATCATTCACATGTGAACTCAACTCCGATTTTGTATTTTCCAGTTTCTCTTCCAGGGATTTCAGGAATTTTGTCTCATCTTCCAGTTTATCCTGTGTGGAAACAAAAGCCTCTTGCTTTTTTGAAATATCCTTTTCCATTGAGGTTTTCTGATGATACACATCCATCCAATCCAATTGGTCTCTTAACTGCTCGAGCCTGTTATCGTATTTCTTTTTATTCTCATATAAGGATTTGAGAGAAAAAGAGTTTTTTATTGAATGCAGCTGTTCAAGAGTTTTATTTTTCTTTTTATCCTTCAGACCAAGTGAATCACTTTGAAGTCTCAGAATTAATTCATCATATAACGGATCCAGATCGTAATCCAGTGCAGAGACAGGATCTTTCATGACAATACCAAGTATATTACGCACTTGTGGCGATAGGGTATGAATTCCGTTTTCATCCTGTTTTTTCATTCTGGATAATGCCTTGGATAATGGGGTGAACATTCTTTTGATATCAGCTTCTACATCCATGACCTGTTGCCTGACATCGTCAATTTCACTGTTAATTGCTTCTGCTCGTGGATATTCCAAACCGTTAATCAACTCTTCAAGATCTGATTTTGCATCCTGAATATTTGCATCCAGGGCGGTACACTTATTCTTCAATTCCTGAATTTTATTTCGACTATCTATAATTTCAGATTCCAGATTATGGATATCTTCAATATCTACAAATATATTGTTGATCATATCCAGCTTATTGCGGGGCTTTTCAATTGTAGAAAATAAATCACTTAAAGCATGGTTCAGGTTTGCAAGGTCGCCGTTTATTCTGTTATATTCAGTGGGATAGAGACTTTTTGCATAAAGCATGCTTTTTCGGGTATTGTCCAGGAAAGTATCCATATGGGAAAGCGATTCAATATAGAAGGCATAAGCCCCCTCTATGGAATTGTCATGTGGGACAGTGATTTTCTCATCAAGTATTTCCAGGTTATCAACAATAACATCCCGGTTTGAATCTGCGATCTTACCCATTTTCTTATCAGCTGATTCAATCGGTGTGGCATCCAGAAAGGAATTTTTGTCGACCCTGAGCTGTTCAAGTTTATTGCCAATATCGGAATAAAGATTGCTTATAAGGGGTTTTGCAGCATTAACTTCCTTTTCATACCTGATTTTACTCCATTCACGGAGTTTTTCAAATTCCAGATGTAATTCTTCAGGCTCATCCTTGCCCTTACCAAATAGTTTCTTGAGGAAATCCATATATTCAGATGAAAAAACATGGTGATTTGTTAAAAAGATTCTGCATGAAGAAGAATTGAACATAAATATTAAATCGACTCCCGGACACCAGGTTCAAATTAGAATCTCTAATACAGAAATAGAAGGATACAAAGAATAATAAATATTGGAATCCATTCTATATGCACAAAAAGGGAAGTGTCAAAAATGAAAGTCGAACTCAATGTTGATGGTGAAAATATAGAAATAAACGATTTTGTTCAGAAATTCCTGGGAAATACTGCGGCAGCTTCTGCAGAAAGTCTGCATGGTGTCGACCCGACATGGAAAGAGATCGACATCCATATCAAAAAATGATCAAAGTAATTTTTCTATTTCCGAGTTGTCCACCCGGGAAGTTGAATCCAGACTCAGAGGTGTTATAGATATGTGCCCCTTCTGGATAACTGCATGCACATCGGTACCTTCTTCACCCTGTGGCATAAGGCCACCTGCCAGCCAGTAATATGGCCTGTCCCTGGGATCATGACGCTCCTCCACTTCCATATTGTAAAACTTCCTTGCAAGACGGGTGATATCAATCTCGGTATCTTCTTCCACATCATGCGGCAGGTTCACATTCAATACATCAACGTTATCAGGCATCCCGTGTTCCAGGACCTTTTTCGCAATCCGGTTTACTACCTTGATACCAACGTCGAAATCATGTTCATAATCCCGCAGGTCATCGAACTTGAGCCCCTGTTCTATGACCTGGATGGAAACAGCAATTGCCGGGATGCCATAACTTGCACCTTCCAGAGCTGCACCCACGGTTCCTGAGGTAGTGGCGGTATCGGTACTTATATTTTCCCCGACATTGAAGCCCGATACAATCAGGTCGGGTTTTTCCTTCATAACCGAAAATATCCCCAGTATCACCGAATCAGTGGGAGTACCGCCTATTGCATAAGCATCCACGCCATCTATCTTTGTACGGTTCATCCGCAGGGGCTCAAAAATAGAAATTGACCGCCCTACACCACTTTGCTGGAAAGCCGGTGCAGCAATCGTCACATCACCCAGTGAATCCACACTTTTGTAAGCAGCACGTATACCAGCTGAATAAACACCATCATCGTTGGTAAGCAGAATTTTTTTCGACATGAAACGCCAAATTGACCTTAAGGTTTTTAAAGGTAATGAATTGAATAAATCAGTAATTGATCCACTTGGAATATTCTGCGACAAAGCATTCGATGATATCTTCCCGTGTCAGATTCTCTATATCATATTCATCGACAGTACCGTTGCGAAGTAATATTTCCACCTTACGGATCCGGGGCTGCTCTTCATCTGCATGTTGCGGAAAAGCAAAGCCTGCCTTTTGGTAGGCCCTCCCTCTCATTTCAAAATAAAATTCTTCAACCTGTTCATCAGGGTTTTTGTCGGAAGGAGCATAAATGGTCATAGAGGCAGAATTCATCCCGGAATCATCCACATTAACCTCAACAGTTCTGCCATATTTTTCAATTTCCTTTTTCAGGTCGTCATAGGCAGGAAATACCACATGTTTGAAAAAATCCCTCATATTGAGTTCTGCAAACCTGACATTCATTTCCTGAGCAGTCTTTTCCCCGGAATTTTTCTTTTCCGTCTGGAAAATATCCCGCAATTTTTGTTCCCACATGTTCATTTGGATCCACCCTTGAAAAGTTCTCCCACCAGTTGTTTAGCTTTATTATTTGATGTATTTTCCGGCGGTTTTTTCTCCGAGTCTATAACCCTCTTTCCATCATATTCGGCTTTCAGTCCCTTCGATATACTGTAACACATCAGAATTAAAACTACACAGAACGGCAGAGCCGTGGTAAGGGCAGCTGTCTGCAACCCCACAACACCCCCTGTCAACAGAAGAACAGCTGCAACAGCACCCTGTAGCAGGGACCAGAATAGCCTCAGGGGAATTGCAGGTTTGGGATTTCCCCCTGAGGAAAGGATGGAAATAACAAGGGACCCCGAATCAGAAGATGTGACAAAGAAAGTCATTACAACAATCGTTGCAAGAGCAGAACTTATTAATGAACCCGGTAATTTATCCAGCAGGACATAAAGAGCAGTGGGAATACTTGTCTGGACGGCATTTACAATACCTCCGTTGCCAAACACCTCCATATGAATTGCCGTGTTACCAAAGACGATAATCCAGATGAAAGTTACAATTGCAGGAACAAGCAGTACTCCCCTGATAAATTCCCTGATTGTGCGCCCCCGGGATACACGTGCAATGAACATGCCAACAAAGGGTGACCAGGAGATCCACCAACCCCAATAGAACATGGTCCACATTTTCTGCCATTCCAGACCAGTGAAGGCATCGGTCTGGAAAGTAAGGTAAACAATGTTTTGCAAATAGTAACCTATACTTTGTACAAATGAACTCAAAAGGAAAACAGAGGGACCTACGATAAAGACGAATATGACAAGGGCAAGACCCAGCAGGATATTAACCTGACTCAATATACGTATTCCCCTGTTCAGACCTGATATCACAGAAGTAGTGGCTGCAAGAGTTATGAATACAATCAGCAAAATCTGGTTATTTATAGACACCGACATCAGACCAAGATAATCCATTCCTGCATTGATCTGCATCACACCCAGACCCAGTGAAGTGGCAACACCAAACAATGTGCCAAAGATGGCCAGCACTTCTACAATGTTTCCACGTATTCCATATATCCTGTCACCAAACAACGGATACATTGTAGAGCGAATTGTCAGCGGCATATCATGCCTGTAGGAAAAATATGCAAGCGAAAGCCCCACCACAGTATATATTGCCCAGGCATGAAGCCCCCAGTGGAAAAAAGAGAGGTTCACCGCTTCAACTGCCGCCTCAATCGTCCCGGGTGCAGCATCCCGGGGAGAAGCGAAATGAAGAATTGGTTCTGCGACACTATAGAAAAGCAGCCCTATGCCCATACCTGCACTGAAAAGCATTGCAAACCAGGTGGTATCTTTATATTCCGGCCGATCCGAATCCTTGCCCAACCGGATGGATCCATAGGGACTGAAATATAGCCAGATAACAAATAGGAGGAAAAATGCAACTGAGAGAATGTAGAACCAGCCAAAGTTTACTACAATCGTATTTTGGAATGTTTCAAAAATTTCAGATAATCTTTTTGTAAAAAAGACCCCAATCGACACGAAAAATAATACCAGAACTGCCGATACATAAAAAACATGAGGATTTACCTGAAACCCGGGACTTGCCTTTATCTGCATGTTGCCTCCTATCTATATAATAGACTGGCACAGAGACAAGTTATAAAAAAGTTTTGATTATGTATTTACTGATTCGCATAAAAAGGAGGTAAGAAAAATAAGAAGAATTCAATCATCCATAGAAAAGGGAGTTACTAACTTTGCATAATTAACTTCATGAATATTCTCATTTTCGGAAATGTCGCTCACAAACTGGGCTCCGTTAACTTCATAGTCACCCATTCCATAGGTAGTTTCAAATTCTTCTTCCGCTGCAACAGGATCACAGAGATATATTTGGAGTTGCCCACTTGGATCAAGGAATACTGAAGGATGAACACCGGTTTTTTCGTAATCTTCTACTGCGCTCCTGAAAACCATTGACATGTAATTAATAGTCTGCATTAATATCATCTCCTAAATAGAAGAATCTACTTATGGACATTGATATAATCTGAATGTACACAAATTGCTCATAGATAAGCTTATTAATGTATGCTTGTGTTCAAAAAATATGGCAAAATAAATATAAATATCAAATAATAATTATTTGTGAAGGAGTATATATGAGAAATATTTTTAAACATGGGGGCATTAGGCATAAGAATCTAAGGCTCTATTGTTACGATTAACTATTCAATTTGGGATTATTATGCTTGAAGAGGAATACGATATAAATTTCTTCTACGAAAACGGTTTTATCAGAAAACAGTGCCAAAAATGTGGCAGCTATTTCTGGACCCGTGACAGAGACAGGGACACATGCGGAGATGCACCATGTGACCCTTATTCATTCATCGGCAACCCCGTCTTCAAGAAAAAGTTCAATCTTGCGCAGATGAGGGAATTTTACCTTAGTTACTTTGAGGAAAATGGACACACACGTATTGAAAGATATCCTGTGATAGCACGCTGGAGAAATGATATCTATCTAACTATCGCCTCCATAGCAGATTTCCAGC
>JASMTL010000177.1:0-22860 GCA_041694315.1 Methanosarcinaceae archaeon
ACCTATGGCCCGACTCTTAATCCCTGGGATGCAGAAAGAGTGGCTGGGGGGTCATCAGGTGGCAGTGCCGCTGCTGTAGCTGCAGGGCAGGTTCCTGTCTCACTGGGTTCGGATACAGGTGGCTCGGTACGTTGCCCTGCGGCATTCTGTGGGGTTGTGGGTCTGAAACCTACTTATGGGGCAGTCTCCAGATACGGCCTTGTATCCTATGCCAATTCCCTGGAACAGATCGGCCCTCTGGCAAACCGTGTGGAAGACATCGCAACCCTGATGGACGTTATCGGTACATATGATAACCGGGATTCAACCTGTGTCAACCATAATGCTGGTTATACTGATACCCTTCAGGACGATGTGGAAGGATTAAAGATAGGAGTTCCTGAAGAATACTTCGGGGAAGGCATCGATGATAATGTACAGAAATTGGTATGGGAGGCGATTGGCAAGTTTGAGGATATGGGAGCTGAGTACACAAAAGTTTCGATGCCAAACACACCCTATGCACTGGCAGCGTATTATATCATAGCCATGAGTGAAGCCTCCTCCAACCTTGCCCGTTTTGACGGTACTCGCTATGGAAATCGTTCAGAAGGGGAAAACTGGCATATGATGGCTTCAAAGACCCGGCAGGAAAAGTTTGGTGCAGAGGTAAAAAGGCGTATCCTGCTTGGAACCTATGCTCTTTCTGCGGGCTATCATGACAAATATTATCTAAAGGCCCTCAAGGTTCGCACCCTTATAAAACAGGATTTTGAAAGAGCTTTTGAGGATGTGGATGTATTGATGGCACCCACAATGCCAACTCCTGCCTTCAAGATAGGGGAAAAAATGGATGATCCCCTCTCCCTGTATCTTTCGGATGTCAACACTGTCCCGATTAATCTTGCAGGAGTGCCTTCCATATCAGTGCCATGTGGTTTCTCCGAAGGTCTGCCTGTAGGACTGCAGGTAATCGGGAACTACTTTGATGAAGCTACCATTCTCAAGGCAGCCCACTCTTTTGAGAAAAATACCAATCATCATACTAAACTGGCCCCCGGAGTGGTATAAATGGTATACGAAAATCCCGATGGTGTCATGATAGGCCTGGAGATACATGTCCAGCTCAACAAGCTTGCTACCAAGTTATTCTGTGGCTGTTCCACGGACTATCATACTTCAGAACCCAATACTCATGTATGTCCGGTATGTATGGGCCTTCCCGGATGTCTGCCGGTGCTGAACAAAAGGGCTGTGGAATATGCTATCAGGATCGGACTGGCCCTAAACTGTGAGATTGTGGAACAAACCCAGTTCCATCGTAAGAATTACTACTATCCCGATCTTCCAAAAGGTTTCCAGACCACCCAGTATGATTACCCGATTGTCAGTGATGGCAGGGTGGTAATTGAAGGTGAGGACGGTGAACATGTCGTTCGGATCAGGCGCGCCCATATGGAGGAAGATCCGGGTAGATTGATGCACATGGGTTCCATTGATAGGTCCAAGGGTACACTGATTGACTACAACCGCTCTGGCATGGCCCTGATTGAGATTGTTTCCGAGCCGGATATGCGCAGTCCCCGGGAAGCCAGACGTTTCCTGGACAAGCTGCGTAACATCCTTGAGTATCTGGACGTCTTCGACAGCACCCTGGAAGGCTCGATGAGGGTGGATGCCAACATCTCTATTGCGGGGGGTGACCGAACCGAGGTTAAGAACATCTCTTCCCACAAAGGCGCCGAAAGGGCCCTGCTCTATGAGATCATGCGTCAGAAGAATATCAAACGCCGTGGAGAAGAGGTTGTTATGGAAACACGTCACTTTGACGAGGCTCGTGGGGTCACGATTTCCATGAGGACCAAGGAAGAAGAGCACGATTATCGTTATTTCCCCGAACCTGATCTGGTACCCATGAGGGTTGGAAGCTGGGTTGAGGGTATCCTTGAAACCCTTCCCGAGCTGCCTGATGCCAGGCGTAGCAGGTTCATTTCGGACTACGGAATGGTGGATACCCATGCCAAGGCGCTGACATCTGACATCAGGGTGGCGGATTTCTATGAAGAGGTTGCCTCTAAGGTAGATCCTGCAGCAGCAGCGGTATGGGTTTCCGATGTCCTCAAGGGAGAGCTCAATTACCGTGATCTCACCGTAGCTTCCTTTACAGTAGAAGATATGGTAAAGATCATCGAGCTGGTAGTCAGTGGTAAGGTTACCGAAAAGGCAGCTGTGGAGATCATACGTACCATCCTTGATGAAGGCGGGTCCCCGATGGACATTGTAAAGGAGAAGGGGCTGCTGAAGGTAGAAGGGGATGTGGTCGACCAGGCTGTAGAGGCAGTTTTGAAAGAAAACCCGCAAGCTCTGGAGGATTATTTTGCAGGTAAGGAAAAATCCCTGAACTTCCTTGTAGGTCAGGTAATGAAGAAAACACGTGGTCGTGCGGATGCCCGCTCAGTACGTGAGATGATGCTGGAGGAAATTGATAAGAATTATCGATGATTGCCCCAAAACAATTATATGTTTTGAGGGCTATTTAGCCAGCCCGATACTATTAATTTAATTACAATTATTACAAAGGTGAGAATATGGCAAGATTCCCCGAAGCTGAGGAACGTATACTTAATAAGAAGATTTGCATGAATTGCAATGCCCGTAACGCTGTAAGGGCTGTTAAATGCAGAAAGTGTGGTTACAAAAATCTCCGTGTAAAATCCAAGGAAGTAAAGAGAGGCTGATCGGTCTGATGCAGGTGGAAGAGTACCTCAATAATATTGTAAAGAGGGACGGTTGTGTCCATCTGACACTTATAGACCCCGCCTCCCAAAAACCCGAAAGGGCGGCAGAAATTGCAAAAGCTGCCGTGGAGGGAGGTACCGATGCGATAGTGATTGGGGGTTCCACCGGAGCGAAGGGTCAAGTTCTTGACCAGACCCTTCAGCTGATGAAAGAACAAATTGATGTGCCAACTATTCTTTTCCCCGGCGATTCCGCAGGCGTGAGTTCATACGCCGATGCTATTTTTTTCATGAGCCTGCTGAATTCCAGGGATATCAACTATATTGTTACCAACCAGGCGATGGGTGCACCTCTTGTACGCAAATTCGGCATTGAACCCATTCCAATGGCCTACCTGATAGTGGAACCAGGCGGCACGGTTGGATGGGTAGGGGATGCACGTTTGCTGCCCCGTACAAAACCGGAGCTTGCTGCAGCCTATGCTCTTGCAGGATCCTACTTTGGAATGCGCTATGTTTATCTCGAGGCAGGTTCGGGTGCAGATAATCCGGTTCCGGTTGAAATGGTGGGTGCTGTGAAACATGCTATCGATAAAGGACACTTGATAGTAGGTGGAGGTATCCGCGACCGTAATGCTGCAGCTGCCTGTGCAAAGGCAGGGGCGGATATGATCGTGACAGGTACTGCCGTTGAAAATGCTGGCGATGTCCGCGCAAAGATTGCTGAATTCGTTTCTGCGATCAAAAGTTAAAAATGGATTTCCCTTAATGAGGTGGGAAATGCTTAAAGTAAAAGGTATTTCAAAAATTTACGATTCTCCCTGCGGGAAAAAACAGGTACTTGAGGACATCAGTTTTACCGTACAGAATGGCGAAATACTTGGTATTACAGGTAAAAGCGGTAGTGGCAAATCTACCTTGCTTAAAATTTTGCGTGGAATTGAAACCTTTGACAGTGGGACGATTGAGATTGACGAAACGGCTATAAGTCCGGATATGGGGCAAACCGGTCAACGTTTTTTGATGAGCAATAGTGCCCTTCATCTTCAGCGCAACTTCAGCCTCTGGTCCGGTAAAGCAGTTGAAAATATAATCCGCAGGCTTTATTATGCAAGGGAAGGTTACGAAGCCCTTCCGGATAACGATCACCCTCTTTACGATGAAATGTATGAGGAGGCAATGGCCTATCTGGGTATTGTGGGTTTGAAGGAAAAAGCCCTGCATTTCTCCGGAGCATTGAGTGGAGGAGAAAAACAACGTCTGATTCTTGCCCGCCAGCTTGCATCCCGGCCATCCGTGCTGCTTCTTGATGAGCCTGTCACAATGGCTGGACCGGATTCCAAACAGCAAATACTGGACATAATTCTTCTTCTGAAAGAAAAACTCAACATTCCTATTCTGGTAGTATCCCATCTGCCGGAAATTTTGAGTTACCTTGCCGATGATATGCTCTGCATTGATGAAGGAAAAATTGTAGCATCAGGTGACTCTGGACAAGTTCTGGACAAGTTCCTTCATGGGATGGCTGACAAAAAACCTCTGGGTACTTTTTCAGAGGAGGTTTGTGTCAGGGCAGAAAATCTTGCCAAGCGTTATTCCCTCTGGAGGGTAGGAGAAGTTCTGGACCTGAAGGATATCTCTCTTTCTGTTAACAGGGGTGAGATACTGGGTTTGATAGGCCCTTCCGGAAGTGGCAAGACAACCCTGCTGCGGATGCTTGCCGGCCTTCTCGAACCTCAAAGCGGAAGGGTCCTTTATTCTCTTGAGGATAACTGGATTGATATTTCCCGTTTCAGCCCGCAAAGAATGGAAATGCGTCGCAGAATGAGTATCATGCATCAGGAATTTACGTTGTCCCCCCATTCCACAATAGGACAGCATATTGCCTTTAAACTCAGGCTCAAAAGACAGGGTGCGATAGAACACGCCCGTCAAAAAGCAGAGGAGTTGGGTATTTCTGAAAAGATGCTGGATACGATTTATCAGTTGCCCGATATGGCAGAGGCAGAAAAAGAACAATCCCTTTCAAAAATGGGACTGACGCCACAGGTCTATCTTGAATTATTCCCCGCCTGGCCGCAACTCGATGTGGCCAAATATGCAGAACCTGTATTTGATGCTCTGGATCTTTCTCCTGACATACTTGAAAAGAAACCTGCACAGATAAGTGGCGGAGAACATGTGAGGTCCTACATAGCGGTATCTCTTGCCACATCTCCGGATATACTCATGCTGGATGAACCTTTTGGAGATCTTGACCCGATTACTCTGAGAGATGTTACCAATTCGCTCAAGGAAATAAATCGCAGGTTTGGCACGACAATAGTTTTTGTCAGCCATCATATGGATTTTGTGAAAGAAGTAGCCCACAGGGCAGTTTTGTTATCCGGAGGTTCGGTTATTGAAGAGGGGGATGCCCGGCAAGTATGTGATAACTTCATAGAATCAACCGGTGTGACCTACATTGGAAAGGGTATTGACGGGATGATTTCAAAGTAATTCTGATATTTTTTATGCGGATACAGTTTTCAGGCTGTGTGGTAATTCTTTCTTCTGCTTGTTTTCATTTTGTTTATATATGGTGAAATACAATATACTTCTTGGAGGTTTAATAAAATGTACGATCCAGTATATTATATGAAAAAATTTGGGCTTTTTACCGTGGGCTTGTATGCCCTGACCGAAGAGAAGATTAATGAATATGTGAAAGAACTCGTCGAAAGGGGGGAAATTAACAGGGAAGAGGGTAAAAAGTTCGTGACAGACTTGATTGAATCCAAGAGAAAGCAGCAGGAAGAGATGGAGGAAAAGATGTCTTCCCGGGTCAAGGAAGCTGTCAACAAATCCGATGTTGCAACCCAGGAACATGTAAAGAACCTGGAAGAAAAAATCGACCGGCTTGAAAAGATGCTTGCAAAATCTTTGGGCGAGGATGTACCCGCTGAAGAAAAAGACAAGCATGAAAAAGATGATGAGTGGTCCTGATACCATTCATTTCTAACATCTCTTTTTTGATACCATGGTACCGGGTATTTCTCACAGATATTCAATGGTTAAACGATACGGGCGTATCATAGACGTACTTGTATCGAACGGATTTGGTTACTTTGTGGATAAAATGGGCCTCAGGTCAATGGGGTCTGTTCGCAGCCGTGTAAAAGGTCGGTTTGGAAGGGAGCAGGAAAAGGATACCCGGCCGGAAAGGGCACGTAAGGTACTTGAGGAACTGGGCCCCACCTATGTCAAATTCGGCCAGTTACTCAGCATGCGGGAAGACCTGATACCCCTGAAATACGCACAGGAATTTACAAAACTTCAGAACGATGTTCCTCCTTTTCCCTTCGAAGATGTAAAAGCAGTACTCAAAACTGAACTTGGCGGGGATATACCTGAACTTTTTTCTGATTTTGATGAAAAACCGGTCGCAGCTGCATCTATAGGTCAGGTTCATAAAGCACGCCTCCATAGTGGGGAAGATGTGGTTGTAAAGATACAGAGGCCCGGTATCCGCCGCATAATTGAAGCGGACCTGGATATCATGTACAGTCTTGCCGGATTTGCCCAGCAGCACATCGAGGAAATAAAACTCTATAATCCGGTAGCTGTTGTAGACGAACTGTCAAGGTCAATTCACTCGGAAATGGACTATACTCAGGAAGCAAGAAATATCGAACACTTCCTGTCCAACTTTGAAAACGATCCTGTTATTGTAATTCCCCGTGTATACAATGATTACAGCAGTGATCGCATCCTGACCCTCGAATATATTGAAGGGATAAAATGTAACAAATTTGAAAAGCTGGCAAATGAGAATCTGGACCGGGAAAAAATTGCCACAGATGTTTCTGAAGCTTTTATGAAACAGGTTTTTGAACATGGTTTTTTCCATGCTGATCTTCATTCAGGCAACATATTTGCCCTGGAAGACGGCAGAATCGCCCTGCTGGATTTCGGTATGGCGGGTCATCTGTCCGAAGATATGCGTGGGCTTTTGGTAGATGCCCTTCTAGCCGTAACAAACGGGGATAGCACCCAATACATAGAGGTTATGCGTGATCTGGGAGTAGCGGATGAAAAACTGGATGTGCGTTCCTTCAAAGTTGATTATGATCATTTCCTTTTCAAATATTACGGACGCACGCTGGATCAGGTGGATGCCACAGAGGTTTCCTCTGAAATGCTGTCTCTTTTGCGTAAACATCAGATACAGGTACCTCCGAATATTGCCCTGCTTTTTAAAGGAGTAATGACTGTGGGTGGGTTTGCTATGCAAATGGTCCCGGATTTCAATGTAACTGAGATCGCCGAGCCCTATGCACGTAAATTTATGAAAAAACGCTTTTCTCCGCGTAATATTGCCAAAAATAGTTCCAAAAATCTCTGGTATGCAAGCAGGCTTCTCAGTCGTGCCCCATTGCAACTTTCACACATTCTCGAGGTTGCCGAAAAAGGTTACCTGAATCTTAAATTTGAACATGAAGGCACCGACCGTCTCCTTTCGGAAATAAGCGTTGCCTCCAACCGGCTTGCTTTCAGTCTTATTATTTCTGCCATTATAGTTGGTTCTTCCCTGGTTATACAAACCGGTATGGAACCCCAGGTATGGGGTGTTCCGTTATTTGGTCTGCTTGGTTTTCTTGCTGCCGGAATTTTCGGTATGGGTCTGATTATATATATTATTAGGACTGGAAGTCTATAATATCACAATTTACATATTGGAAATATGCTAAATATAATGCCCATAAAAACGGAGGATTCCTATGACTGACCCCCAGATCGAAAGAAAACTTATCGAAATCATGCGTATTATCAATGAAAGTGACAGGCCTGTAGGTGCCCGTATCATTGCCGACGAATTACGCAACAGGGGTTACAATCTTGGTGAAAGGGCGGTACGCTATCACCTCAGGATACTGGACGAGCGTGGCTTTACCGAAAAACACGGCTATACAGGTCGCTCCATCACATTAAGAGGTAAGGAAGAACTGGAAGAGGCCCTTATAGGTGACAGGCTTGATTTTGTAATCACAAGGATTGAGGACTTGATCTATCGCACAGATTATGACCCCGTAACAAAGCAAGGGAATGTGATAGTAAACGTATCTTATGTGGACAAGGATGATTTTGAAAAAACTGCCGACTTGATGAGAAGTGCAGTTAATTACTCAATAAGTCCCAGGGTGGGAATATTTGAAGAAGATTCGGAGGATATATTTGTTTCACCGGGGAAAGTGGGGATTGCGACAGTTTGCAGTATTACTTTTGATGGGGTTCTCCTGCGGCATGGAATTCCGGTCAAGCCTAACTTTGGGGGAATTCTTGCCGTGGAAAACAATGAACCAGTGGTGTTTAAAGACCTTATCTCGTACAGGGGTACATCTATAGACCCGATTAAGATTTTTTTGATGCGCCAATCCACATTGGTAACAGGATTGCTTCAGTCGGGTTCTGGGACCATACTGGCTAATATGCGTAGTATTCCACAATCTGCTGCGGGAGATGCCCGTCTTCTTTTCCAGCAATTGCATGAATCTGATATAGGCGGGTTACTTGCAATGGATAATGAATCGGGTAATGTGCTGGGAGCACCTGTAGATGTTGGTATGTCGGGGATTGTTGTTTCTGTAGGTGTAAACGCCCTGGCTGTTGTTGAAGAATACGGTATCGATGTAACTACCCGGCCGGTTTCAATGATTATGGATTATGGAACAATGAAAACCCTGTAAGATCATCTATTTTCATTTTTTATTTATATCGTAGGGTTTAAGGAATTGTCCTTCTACCTCATCCCTGTGGAATGTATTGTAACTACAGAAAGGTATTATCCTTCCGTCCGGTGTGGCATAATGGATGCCACAGCGGCAAACTCTTTCCAGGTCAAAATTATAGAGATCCTGGAAATGCATTGCTCCAACAAAAAGCGTTTTTCGGTGGAATTGGCTGGTTACTTCCCGATCCCCTTCCTTTATTATGTTGATCAGCATTTTTGTAACATTGATTGATTTCGGGGCTTTTTCCTGATTGACCAAACCCGGAATCTGTCGGACTACTTTGGCAAGGGTAATTAAATTTCTGGTTTTTTTACCGTTGAGATTTTGTGTGGCATCATCAAGCAACTCGACGAATCCCTCAACATCAAGGAAATCCGTAATCGGTATTATCCTGCCCTCCTCCACAAAAAGGTATGTTGCAGCTCCACAGTGCGGATGGACTGTGAATTCGGGAAGGTGTTTTCCCTGTATTCCTTCTATAAAACGCGAGATGGGTACAACAAAAGGTACTGGGTACCAGGCTGTTTCGGGTACTTGGCCAGAGGTTTGATCTGCAAGTCCCTTGATCAGGTCAGGTATGGTGAATCTTTGTTTTTCTCTGCTTTGTCTGTCGATTCTACCGGTGAATGCCACAGGCTGGAAGTTGATTCCTTTCACCACGTCCAGCTTATCGGCGGCAAAGTGAAGGATATCGGCAAGTTGATCATCATTTTCCCCTTTAACCAGGGTGGGCACAAGAACAATACTGCGAATACCCGCTTCACGGCAATTATTTATTGCTTTTTCTTTTACAGGCAAGGCATTGAAATTACGTATCTTTTGGTAAGTTTCTTCTTTGACCCCATCAAAGGAGAGATATATTGTATGCAATCCCGCATTTTTCAGTTTTCGGGCAAATTCAATATCCTTTGCGATTCTGACGCCGTTTGTAGCAATTTGAATCTGGACAAACCCCAGTTCCTTTGCCTTCTGGATCATAGCAGGCAGGTCATCTCGGACAGTTGGTTCTCCGCCTGAGAATTGTATTGCCGGACAGGGGGTTGGTTTTTCTTCTCTCAGAGTTTTTAGCATATCTTCTATCTGCTGGAAACTAGGTTCATAAATGAAGCCCCGGCTCTTTGCATTGGCAAAACAGATGGGACAATTGAGGTTACAACGATTTGTAACATCGATGTTTCCAAGAAGGGTTGTTGTTTTATGGGACGGGCAAAGTCCGCAATTCAAGGGACAACCCTCATCATCTGAAGTCCGCGGGTTTGAAACTTCGTTTCCTTCATGTCGATATTTCTGGAATTTTCGGTACAGGTTGGCATCCGACCAGTAGACTTCTTCGAATTTGCCATGCTCCGGACATTCTTTTTCCATCAATACTCTGCCATTTTTCTCAAATATACTGGCTTCTATGATTTCCTTACATTCCGGACAAACAGATTTAGTGCTATGCATATATGTATCCTTCTCAACTGTGAACTTATGTTCTGCATCTATTTATCAGGTGCCTATAAAAGGGAGGTATATATCACCCCATCAGCAAACCTCCCTTAAATATCACTTATTCTTCAAGTATAATTCTTGCTATGTCATCTCCCACATCAGAGGTTTTAGAGTTGCCTCCCATATCATAGGTTTTGACATTGTTTTCCATTATGTTCTGTTCAATGGCAGAAACAATACTTGCACCAGCTTCGGTTTCTCCGAGCTGGTCTATCAGCATGGAACCGGCCCATATTGTGGCGATAGGGTTGACCTTGTTCTGCCCCTTGTACTTGGGTGCAGAACCGTGGATTGGTTCGAACATGCTGGTACCTTCGGGATTGATGTTTCCGCCGGGTGCAAGTCCCAGTCCTCCCTGTATCATTGCGCCCAGGTCGGTGATAATGTCCCCGAACATGTTGGGGGTTACAACTACATCAAACCAGTCGGGATTTTTAACAAACCACATGGTAATAGCATCAACATAGTTGAAATCTGTATCAACATCGGGGTGTGTGGCAGCTACCTCTTCAAATTCTTCTCTCCAGAATCCATAGATATCGGAGAGCACATTTGCCTTATCCACAGAAGCCACATGCCGGTCACGCTTTTCTGCAAGATCAAAGGCATACTCGATAACCCTTCTGGTACCCTCTTTGGAGATCATTCCTATCTGATAGGCGATCTCCTCGCTGTCGGTTTCGATGTCAAGGTCAAATTTTGCGGAGTACAGGGAACGTGAGACCTCAAGCATTTCCTTGCTGGTACCCTTCCTGGATCTTCCACCTATTCCGATATAGAAATCTTCAGTGTTTTCCCTTACCACTGTAAAATCAATGTCTTTCGGGGTTTTATCCTTTAATGGAGTCCATACTCCCTCGAGAAGTTTTATTGGACGCAGGTTAACGTACTGGTCAAAATAAAAACGTGCAGCAAGCAGGATGCCTTTCTCGAGTACACCCGGGGCAACCCTGGGGTCTCCTATAGAACCCAGGTATATGGCTGAATAGTTGGACAGTTCCTTGAGTGTGTCCTCGCTTATCAGTTCTCCGGTTTCAAGGTAATGGTCAGCACCGTGCGGATAATCAATCCAATCCACATCGAATCCGAATTTTTCTCCTGCGGCATCTATAACTTTCATTCCTTCTGCTACAATTTCCGGGCCGATGCCATCTCCGGGAATTACAGGCACTTTATATTGGGTCATTGTTAATTATCTCCGGTATTATTAAGATTTATCGATTATCTTTCGTGTGTACTCTATCAGTCCACCGGTATTTACAATCTCCCTTACAAAATCAGGGAGGGGTGTTGCCTGATACTTTTCTCCTTTGGACAGGTTCTCGATTACACCGGTGGAAATATCCACTTTAAGCTTATCGTTCTCATCTATCCTGTCGGTATCAGCACATTCCAGTAATGGTACACCGATATTGATCGCGTTTCTGAAAAAGATTCTTGCAAAGGATTTTGCAATAACGCATCCAACCTTTGTCCCTTTTAGTGCCAGGGGTGCATGTTCTCTGGATGAACCGCAGCCAAAATTGCTTCCAGCAACGATTATGTCATTTTCCTTTACATTTTCTGCAAAATCTGATCTCACTCCTTCGAATGCATGTGCTGCAAGTTCTTCAGGGGTGTTTAGGACCAGAAATCTTCCCGGGATAACCGCGTCAGTATCCACGTCATCTCCGAATTTCCATACTTTTCCTTCCATTCTATCACCGGCAAATCAAATCACTGGATGAGATGGCATCTTGTATCCAGAATTGTGCTAATAATACAAATAATCATATAATAATCTCATCCCTGAATGATATATTTTTCCCACATTTCATCTGAAATAGCAATTTGTAGCATCATGTATGGTTGTATCGGGTTTCCAATAGCAAAATATATCCACTTACCTGCCAGATTCCAGATGATGGCAGCTCATAATAATCCATTGTGCGTCAATGAATCCCTTCCTTTACGCAAAATAGTGCATATGTCGGGAGTGGCGGTTCCTTTTATCGCGGATATTTATGGCAGAGAATATGCCGCACTGGCACTTGCGAGTGCAACACTTATTTTTCTCATTATGGAAGTTATCAAACCGGCTGAAAAGAAATGGTATGTATATGGTCTTTTATGGAGGAACAGGGAGAAAGAAGTGTTTGCACTGGATCCTTTTTTTTACATTCTATCTTTCTTTGTCCTTCTGGGTCTGAGTTATTTTGTAAACGAAGGTATATGTTATGCTTCCATGGTAGTTTTGGCTCTGGGTGATGGAGTAGCTCCGCTGATCGGTCATCTGAGGAAATTGAAACTGCCTGGCTCATGCAAGACGGTGGAGGGCACTACCGGAGGAATAATCCTGTCTTCTATAGTAGGATTTTATTTTGTTGGAGCGCTGGCTGTAGTTGGTAGTGTGGCCGGTATGGTCGCGGAATGTTCTATTTCCCGCCATGATAACCTTTTTATACCATTTGCTGCACTTATGGCAATGCTTTTAGTAAGAGTATTTTTTAAAATTAATGTATGAAATATTTTTTAAAAACCTCTTTCACTGAATCGGAATCTGTATTTTTGTATTCAGGATTGTTAATTATTATTAGTTGAAATTAAATAGAAAACAATATATGGGTCAACAAGGAAAGTCTTTTCCCTAGGGAATGATTTTATCTAGCTCATTTAGATTCTATCTCTGAGTTTATGCTGCTTTAAATTGATATAATACAGGTTGTTACAATGCACAAAGATGAACTGATCCAGTTGCATACTTTGATGGTCCAAATCAAAAGGTATCTGGAAGATCAGGGTGTAGAGCATGATTTTGAGGATTATAATTCCCTCTCCATAAGTCCGGTCCACATCCATCGAAGCAAAGCAGAACACAAGCATGCAATCTTTATCCTCGGCAATCACCTGGCATCCATCATATCAGAAGATGAGATCTCCAGTATAAGCAGGACTTCTGTCAGGATGCAGGAGTTTGCCGAGAGATCGGGAGATGGGTTTTCACATAGTAACTGAAAGGAACTTAAGATATGACAGGCCAATTATCTGTCAATAAATCTTCATACAAACCTGCGGGATATAGATATTTCTTCATAATTATTCCGCATTCCCCGTCGATGTAATAACCCGGTTCATACCAGCAGTCAACAAATCCCATGCGACTATAAAGACGTCGGGCGTTTTTATTGCTGGCACGTACTTCCAGGCGCACATATTTTACGTTCCGGTTGCGAAAATATCTCTGTATTACCTGCAATAATGCCTGACCGATTCCCCTTCTCTGGAATTCTTTTTTAACGGCAAGGGAAAATATCCTCCCTTCCTGTTCACTACTGCGATATCCCATTACAAAACCAGTAATGGTTTTCTCACTTTCAGCAACAAGAAACCCTTCCGGGTTCATTTCATAAAAATTCATGTAGGTGTAGGGGTCATGGTCTTCGAATGCCTCCATTTCAATCTGCAGCACTTCGGCAAAATCCTTTCCTTCGAATTTTCTAAACAGCAATGTTACCCCTCCCGGGCCTTTACAATTTTTTAACGTGCCTCACATCCACGGCAATGCCCCGGTTGGAATGTATCATCTCGGGGCCGCTCATTGCAGCACGTCCGACACAGAATGCTTTATCTCCGCATATGAATACTTCATCATTGGGGCGAATCCGCTCATCTGCATCGATGACTCCCGGTGCCAGTATTGAACCGCGTGGCACGAAATCATCGATATTTACAACATAATTTCCTGTTTCAATAATCCTTTTAGCTCCTTCAATGGTCAGGGCTATTGTACCATTTTCGGGAATCAGGGTTATGAGTTGTTCCTTATCCAGGAATGCCTGGTAGCGGGGGAATGGGGCTTTTATTTTTGAATCCGGGGGTAAAAGGGCTTCACCGCAACCCACACCAAACTGGTAATCTGCAATGGCTTTTAGCATGTCCCGTCTGTAATCTCCTCTGTAGCTGAGCCCGTTACACAATTCTTTCATCGTATCTTCCAGTTTGTGCAGGGAGTTTTGGGAGGTTACATTTCCGTCGGATGTGTAAGTTATTTCCAATCCGAGTTTTTTGGATACGTTTTCACATATACTGCGATATTCATCTTCCACATGTGCTACAATATGTTTGTAAGGATGTTTTAGCAGGAAATTCTCCAGACATTCCCCTACCCATCTGTGTTCCTCTGCATCCCAGTAGCCCGTTACCGTGGTGTCATAATGTGCTGCAGGATATGTGACTTCCAGTTCCCGGGGTACTACTCCCAGGGGTGAGGTGATTATGACTTCCTGCACAAGTTTGAGGTTTTTGCCAAGTGCCTTGCGGAATCTGGAATGGGTCATAGAAATAGAGTAAGGTTTGCGGGCCGAACAGGGTAAAAGTAGCAGGACATCCTTTTCTGGTGGTGTGTATCGCTGTTGTACTCGTCGGGCAAAGCGTACAACTTCGGGCCTTGTCAGGGATTCAGAGGTTGTTGCAAGCAGGGGTGCGGGTTTGAATAGGGCTGTTCTTTCTTCGAGGAAATCGTATTCTGCATCACTCAGGCGCAGCATTGCCACAAGGGCGGGGTTATGACGGCATCTTCCTTCCACGTATTCCCTGAGAGAGGCACTGCGTATCCGTTGTCTGACAAGGGCCACTTCTGCCTCAAGAATAGCGATGTTATGTTTTTCAAGTAGCCGGGCGCGTTGTTTTTTATCCATGTCTTTTACTTCTTTTGCACTCGTACCGCTGCAATGAGCACAGCAACAGGGCAATTCTGCAAGTCTGTCCAGGTGGATGAAACCGGCAGATGTCATGTATTTATCTTCAAAGGCAGCGATCGTTGCCCTTGTCGTATCCAGGATGTCCACGCCCAGATAAATCAGCATGGCAACATTTTCAGGCAGGGCGATATTCGGTGCATACAGGGCCGAATCCGGTGCAATGTTCTTCCTTACCTTCATGAGCTCGGCCAGCAGCCTGCGAGGGTTGCCTTCATGACAGCCGATGCCGTCTGCCACATAGAGGTCCCGTGTAGTTTCCGGGTCTCTTTCAGAATAGGCTATACCCGTGGGTCCCTCGTCAGCTGGCACATCAATCTTTTCACAGGTAACATCTCCTGCTACCATGGACGAATATGTGCAGGAAGGCATGATTATGAGTTTATTTTTTCCCACACGTTCCCTTAATTTCAGGGTAGCTTGTGTTGCTGCTTTTCCATTCCCGAAATGCCATTGGCTGCCTGGATATATTATATCTCCTTCTGCCTCTGGTTTGAGGGAAGAAGGGTCAATTACCGCTGGTGTAGGGATCGTTTTGTTGAGATAGAGGCTTCCCGTTCTTGCAGCCCCATCTCTCTGGTGGACTTCAAAGTATCTGGTCATGGCATAGAATAGAACTATATAGATCTAAACGTTTTCTACTCAATCACATAATATTGATCAATACATTACAGGTTGAACGTATATGCTTCTTAACAGGCTGAAGGAGATAGTCGGCGATAAAAACGTAAGTAATTCGGCCTCGGACATTTGTTGCTATTCTTCGGATGCATCCCGGGTAAAAGGTCGTCCTGAATATGTGGTACGCCCCCATAATTCAGAACAGGTAAGCAAGATAGTAAAACTTGCTTCTGAAAATGAAATGCCTGTGGTGGCCCGGGGTGCTGCCAGTGGGCTTGCAGGTGGTGCAGTACCGGTACGTGGTGGAATTGTGCTGGATATGAGCGGTATGGATGAGATTATCGATATAGACATTGATAATCTGCAGGTAACCATCGGACCTGGGGTCGTGCATTCCAGGCTAAACGAAACCCTGAAACCCCATGGTTTTTTCTTCCCTCCCGATCCGGGCAGTACTGCTATGTGTACCCTGGCGGGCCTTATAGCGAACAATGGCAGCGGAATGCGTTCCGTGAAATATGGAACTACGAAACGTTATGTGCTGGATCTTGAAGTAGTTCTTGCGGACGGCAGCATCATAAGGACCGGTTCAAGAACACTAAAAATGGCTTCAGGTTATGATCTGACATCCCTGATGGTAGGTTCTGAAGGAACCCTGGGCATAATTACTGAGGCGGTTTTGAAGATTTATCCCCTGCCCCGCGCCAGGCTGGTAATTCTCCTTTCCTTTGATAGTGCAGAAAAAGCGGGAGGCGCAGTTGTGCGTATCCTTTCCTCGGGAACTATTCCCTCCGCCTGTGAAATACTGGATAATACCACTATTCGTGCCCTGAAATCCTATGATCCGAGTCTTGATATCCCTGATGCAGGTGCTATTCTTATGGTTGAGGTGGACGGTTCAGAAGGTGCGGTCTCCGAGGCGTCAGAAATGGTGAAAAAGGTATGTGAAGGGATTGCAGATGACATACGTGCGGCACGGGACGAGGAAGAGAGTGACCGCATCTGGGCTGCCCGGCGTATCGTGGGGGCGGCTATCAGCCGGCTGGACCCCCTGCGCAATCGGGTGTATGTAGGGGAGGATGTCGGTGTGCCAATAAAAAAGATACCTGAGATGATCGAGAATGTACACAGGATATCCGATGAAGTAGGAATTCCGATCATGATATATGGCCATATAGGAGATGGCAATCTGCATACCGGTATGAGTATCGATATGCTCAGTGAGGAAGAATGGGACAAGCTCCACAGGGCTGCTGACCTTATCTATCGCAAGGCAATAGAACTGGGGGGGACTGTCTCCGCAGAACACGGAATTGGTGGTGCACGCTCGAACTATATGGAACTTGAGCATCCTACATCCCTGCCGGTAATGTCCCTTATCAAGAAAGCCCTTGATCCCAAAGGAATCCTCAATCCAGGAAAACTGGGGTTGGATAAATGAATGATGAAAATCGCAGGTCGATCCTGAAATGTGTGCACTGTGGAACCTGCAGGGCTTATTGCCCGGTATTCAATGAATATGGCTGGGAATCCACCAATGCACGGGGCCGAATGCTCATCGCCCAGCAAATAGATGAAGGGGCGGATATTGATGACAGTTTCCGTTTTTCCCTGGATACCTGTACAACCTGCGGCATATGTGAGCAAATGTGCCCTTCAGGGGCAATACCTCCGGATGTAGTTGAAAATGCACGTGCAGCAGTTGTGCGCAAGGCCGGAGCCAGTAAGGCTCAGGAAAAACTCAAAAAGGATACTGTTGAATGGGGTAATCCCCTGCGCGAATCCCGGCAACGCCTGCACTGGCTTGAACCGACGGAGAGAGATGAACTGCCTGATAAATGCGAATATGTTTATTTTGCAGGTTGTATGACTGCATACAGGTATCCGGAAGTTGCACGTAAAACCTTTGATATACTCAAGAAGTTCGGGGTGGGTGTTTTGGAGGACGAGGTATGCTGTGGTTCCCCTCTGCTTCGCACAGGCTCTGATGCCTGTGAATTAATCGAGCACAACATGGAGCAGATAAAAAAGAGCGGAGCAAAAACCATAATCACAGGATGTGCTGGTTGCTACACTACTCTGAAAAAGGACTATCCCGATGGGTTTGATGTACTTCATGTTTCCGAGTTTTTAGAACAAAAACTCGATGAACTGGATATCCACAAACTTGATATTTCCGTGTCCTATCACGACCCCTGCCATATAGGCAGGGCACATGGTATATACGAAGCACCGCGCAATGTTATCAGGCGTATCTGCAATCTAGAGGAGATGGACACCCACCATGAAAATGCACACTGCTGTGGTGGCGGAGGTGGTGTGAGGAGAAGTTTCTCAGATCTTTCCCGCTCTCTTGCCTCCAAAAGACTGGATGAGATTCCAGAAAAGGCCGAATTACTCGTAACTTCCTGTCCCCTGTGCCGCTCCAATCTTGAGATGGCTGCAGAAGACTGTGAGCTCATAGATCTTATTGAGCTGCTCGAAAGGGCAATGTGTTAATTTTGCTGTGGCGGGAGTTTCCATATATCGATATCCTCCCTTTTCAGGGTTGTGATGGATATTATGGAATCTGTCGTGTCTATGTACTTAAGTGCCAGGTCCCTTTCCTGGCGGATCTGCTCCTGCAATCCTTTTACTTTTAGCAGGGTCTCAATACGGCTCTTGAGTATGAACTCATCAATTGGTTTCAGGACAAAATCGTCTGCACAATTATTGAAGGCCCTGATTTTATCTTCCCTGTTGTTTATGGCTGTTGGATTCCCACATGCCGTTTTTGCCGGAAATCAGACATTTCCAGCTGTTACCCACAAGATCCATTCGGTCTGCCGTTTTTAAAGCTTCAAGAATATATTTACGATTTCGTTTGTCCCTGTAATGGAGGATTGTGCGCTGGATCTTCTTGTCCCTGCGTGAAGTGGCGACTTCTATGTTTTCACCTGTGAAGGGGTCAGTTCCGGTATGATACATGCAGGTGGATGCTGTCATGGGGGTTGGTGTGAAATCCTGGACCTGCTCACTATAAAGTTTATTATCACGTATGTATTCGGCAGTTTCGATCATCTCTTTTAGCCCGCAACCCGGATGGCCGGACATGAGATATGTCTGGAGGTATTGCTCTTTGCCCAGTTTCTTGTTGATTGCTGAATACATTTCCACAAACTTTTCAAAAACATCCCTGCCGGGTTTTCTCATGCTGTCGGTGACTTTTTTTGAATAATGCTCCGGTGCCACAGCAAGTCTCCCACTGACATGCTTTTTACATATCATTTCCAGATACTCAGGTTGGGTCAGGGCAAGGTCGTAGCGCACACCGTAGGTTATGAAAACCTTTTTCACCCCCGGAATTTGTTCCAGGCGATTTAGTAGTTCCATGTTTTTGCTGTGGTCAGTATTCATTGAGGGACAGACCTTGGGGTAGAGGCAGAACTTGTCGGTACACACGCCCTTGCTTTTCCATTGGGGGCATTCCATTGAATACATATTTGCGGTGGGTCCTCCCACTCCATTGATATTTCCCTTGAAATCTTTCATTTTGGTGAGGCTTTTTGCCTCTCTTAAGAGTGATTCAATACTCCTGGAATTAACCATGCGGCCCTGATGGTGGGCGATGGCGCAGAAAGAGCATGCACCAAAGCAACCCCTGTGGGTAGTGAGGGAGAAGCGCACCGGCTCAATAGCAGGGATATCTTCTTTGTAAGCGGGGTGTTTTTGTCTGGTGTAAGGTAACTCATAAACCTCATCCAGTTTTTGGGTTTCAAGAGGTTTTGCCGGAGGGTTCTGGACAATGATAGTTTTGGGGTGGGGCTGGACCAGTACTTTCCCATTTCCCGGATTTTGCTGCTGCCAGAGGGTTTTGTAATTTCTGGCAAAGGCTTCCTTTTCTTCTGAAACCGTAGTGTAGGATTCCAGTTCGATATAATACATGCCTTTAAGTTCTTCTTTCCAGCTCTTCACCGGGGTTTTCCAGACGGTACCGGGAATGTCCTTTATTTGTTTGATATCTTCTCCTGCCTGTAATCTGCGTGCGATCTCTTCTGTCTGGGTTTCGCCCATCCCATATATCAGAAGGTCTGCCGGGGCATCTGCAAGAATTGATTTCCTTACCTTTCCTGACTGGAAATCATATTGTGCAAGTCTGCGCAGGGAGGCTTCCACACCTGCAATCACAATAGGGGCATCCGGGTATGCCTGATGTATACGATTGGAATATACAATGGTCGCCCTGTCCGGTCGCATACCGGGAGTACCTCCCGGAGAATACATATCACGTTTCCGTGGTTTGAGGGATGGTGTATAGTTGGACACCATTGAGTCCATGTTGCCGGCAGTTGCGGCAAAGAAAAGTTCTGGTTTTCCAAGTTTCTTAAACTCTTCCGGTTTATCGTGGGCCGGCTGGGCTATAATCCCTACTCTGAATCCCCTGGCCTCAAGGAGGCGGCCTATCAGGGCAGCCCCGAAGGAAGGGTGATCAACGTATGCATCGCCTGTCACTATGATTATGTCAAGGGTGTCCCATCCCCTCTGATGCATTTCTTTTTTTGACATGGGGAGGGGCTTTGATGTTTTCTTATCGTGTTTCATTGTTATGGATCACCATATGGTCCGGGATGCATGCATTGAAAGCTGGATCTGGCGGTTGGCATCACTTTTTACCACCGGGCCATGGCCGGGATAGAGGGTTTCTACATCTATTTCTGCCAGCTTTTCTATGGATTCTGTGAGTTGTCTGGCTGAGCCTCCTTCAAAATCCGTGCGTCCAAATCCTCCGGATGCAAAGACTGTGTCTCCCGAGAATAGGCTTTTGGAAAAAGGTTCGTAGAGACATATGCCTCCCGGCGTGTGCCCGGGCGTGTGGATTATCTGAAGGGCTTCGATTTCGTCTAATTTGATCATGTCTCCGTTTTCATAGAGAATATCCAGCTCGATAGCAGGCGCTTTCTGTCCAAAGAATGTTGATACACTTCCCATATCATCTGTCAGCATGGGTCCGTCTGCCCGGTGGACACCGACCTTTGCCCCGCTGAGTTTTACAAGCAGGGGCACAGCTGCTGTATGGTCATAGTGGCAGTGGGTCAGGATTATCAGTTCCAGTTCATTGAGGTCTATATGGCTTTCAATTTCCCGGGCAAGTCTTTCTCCATTCAGGCCGGTATCGATGAGGATACTGTCATTTATAAGGTAGGAGTTTGCATCATTGGTAGTGGCATTGCATTGTATGACTTTCATGTAAATCCCTTTAGATTTTGAATGCGTTATAGGTATTTTTCCGTGTGATTTCTGCCACGTCGGCAGGTTCCATGTCCTTTATTTCTGCGATTGTATTTATGGAATCGACCAGGAACTTGGGTTCATTGCGGCCTTTACGCGGTGAAAGATAAGGGCTGTCTGTTTCTATCAGCATAAGTTCTTCAGGTACGGTGGCAGCGATCTCTTTGTGATGGCTGGAGAAGCAAACCAGGGTAGGTATGGATATATAGTGGCCGGCATCAGTTATTTTTTTCATTGTCTCTAAGGAGCCGCCATAACAATGAAAGATTACTCTGTCCAGATGCCCTGTCATTGCAAATGCTTCATCCTCTGCGTCCCTGCCATGGATAACCAGGGGTTTTGTATGATTTTCTGCAATCGTGATGACCTGTTTAAATACTTCCATCTGTTTTTTACGTAGAGTTTCATCGGTGCAGTGATAATAGTCCATCCCTGCTTCTCCAATGCCGATAGCCTGGGGGGCATACTCATCAAGCTGGGAAAGGATTTCCGGTACCCTGTCTTTATCGGGATTGGTGGCAAGCATGGGGCTTAACCCTATTGTTGGGTGGATGCAGTAATGGGTTTTGGCCAGTTCAAGGGTTGAAAAGTTGGTTTTCAGGTCAATTCCCGAATTGATCATTTCTCCTGCCCCGGCTTCCTGTGCACGGAGGATGACTTCTTCACGATCCTTGTTGAACTTGGAAAAATCAAGATGGCAGTGTGAATCTATAAAATAAGGTAACATGTTCCTCACTTCTGGAGGAGCATGTTAATAGCGGTTACGAGTGCTTCAACGGATGCATATACAATATCTGCACTTGCAGAACGTGCGGATACTATCCGTCCGTTTTCATCCTGTACGCCGACTATTACCTCTGCAACGGCATCCGATCCTCCGGTTATTGCTTCAATACGGAAGTCATGGATACTGATGTTTGCGTGTTCACCGATTATTCCTGTAACTGCTTTCAGTGCCGCGTCGACCGGCCCGATTCCGATATTGGAGAGTACTCTCTCCTCATCGTTAACCAGTGCTTTCACAACTGCTGTGGGTGTTGTGACGTTACCCGTCATTACAGACAGCTCTTTGAGGTCGATTGCAGGCTTGCCCATTGGTTTGTGCATGACTGCACAGGCAATCGCGTAAAGGTCAGCATCTGTCAGTCGTTTGCCCTTGTCTGCTATTGTTTTTACCTTTTCAATGATGTGATTGAGTTGTTCATCATTGGGGTTAAGGTTGGCAGCTTCAAGGGATCTGCGTACTGCATGTTTGCCGGCATGTTTGCCCAGTACGATACGGCGCGTGTGGCCAACCATCTCCGGAGTCATTATGCCCGGTTCGAAGGTGTCAGAATTTTCGAGGACGCCGTGGGTATGAATTCCTGATTCATGCGCAAACGCATTCTCACCAACCACCGGTCGATGGGCTGTGATTGGAACCGTGGTGTAGCGCTCGACCATACGTGCAGTTTCAACCACATATTCAGTATTGATATTCAGACTGGCACCGTATATGGATTTGAGGCTCATAACCGTTTCCGCCAGGTCTGCATTACCGGCTCTTTCACCAAGACCGTTTACCGTCACCTGCGCCTGGTTGGCGCCTGCTTCGATTGCCATCAGGCTGTTTGCCACAGCAAGCCCGAAGTCGTTGTGGCAGTGTGTGTCTATCGGTATACTGATCTCTTGGCGAAGGTCACTTATCAGGTTGTACATGCCCGACGGGGACATGACACCCACGGTGTCTGGCACGTTAATAATGTCGCAACCTGCTTCTTCTGCTGCCCTATAGATTGCTACCAGGTAGTCAAGGTCGGTTCGGGTGGCATCCATGGCAGAAAACATGCATCTCAGTCCGTGATCTTTTACGTATCCCACGGCCTGGGTGGCCATTTGTTGCACCTCTTCACGACTTTTGCGTATGGTGTGTTCCCTCTGGATGTCCGATGTGGAGACGAAGGTGTGTACCATGTCCACTCCTGCGTCTATACAGGCGTCGATATCTTTTGTGAGTACCCTGGCAAGGCCACAGACCTCTGAAGTTAGACCTGCATCGGCTATGGATTTAACCGAATCCTTGTCTCCTTCGGATGCTATTGGAAAACCTGCTTCAATCGTATCTACCCCAAGCTTGTCAAGCTGAGTTGCAATATTGATCTTCTGTTTTGGGGTCAGGGATACACCCGGGGTTTGTTCCCCGTCGCGAAGAGTAGTATCAAAAATGGTTATTTCTTTATTTCTAATCGATTCAGCGCTGTAAAAAGCGATCCC
>JASMTL010000178.1:0-2881 GCA_041694315.1 Methanosarcinaceae archaeon
GATTGACAGGGGGCAAAGTCTCTGCTATTGTTTCATCCGTGGCAGCTCTTGTTTTAGTTCCGGGCATTCTGGCAGCAGAAAACTGGGACGACCATGATCGTTCACACCGAACCATTGCCCGCGATTTGGCAGAAAACTATCTGAATACCATAGACGAAAACGGAGTGATCTATACCAATGGTGATAACGATACATTCCCTCTCTGGTATGTTCAGGAGGTTGAAGGTGTCCGTACCGATGTGCGTGTATGTAATCTGAGCTATCTGCAAACCGATTGGTATATCGACCAGATGAAAAGAAAATCATACGAATCCGATCCGCTCCCGATTTCTTTTGACCACGATGAATATGTTGTCGGTAAACGCGATATGGTTTACCTGATTGACAGGGTTAAAGGCGATGTGGATTTGAAGGAGGCGTTACAGTTTTTGCGGAGCGAAAATGAACGCACCAAGAGGGTTCCTGGTTACAGCGGACGAATAGAATACCTTCCTTCCACTACATTTACAATCGCCGCAGACAGCCTTAAATTGCTGCAAAAAGGATTTGTGAGCGAACAATATGCCCACCTCATAGATTCTGCGATGCATATCAATCTTGAAAACCGCGACTATATCCTTAAAAATGAAATGATTGTGCTTGATATGCTGGCGCATAACGATTGGAACCGACCGATCTTCTACGCGGTTACAGTAGGCAGTGATAATTATGTAGGACTGGAGGATTATTTCCAACTCGAAGGGTTTGGTTACAGGATTGTGCCAATCAGAGAGCAAAGCAATGATGGCATGACCGGACATGTAGATACCGAAAAGGCGTATCATAATTTCATGGAGGTATATGATCTCGACAATTTTAAAGATCCTCGTGTATATCTCGATGAGAATCATCAACGAATGGCACTGAATATCCGAAACAATATGGGACGACTTGCCACGGCATTGCTGGATGAAGGAAAAACTGAAAAAGCCCTGGATGTTTTGGACAAAGCACTTGATGTGCTGCCTTCCGACAGGGTTCCACACAATTATTTTTCCATATTCCTTGCTGACGGCTATTATCGGGCTGACCAACCGGAAAAAGGAGATGAAATCCTCGAAAGTCTGGCAACCCTTAATTTTCAGGAGTTGGATTATTTCCTTTCATTACCTCCGTCGAAAAGAAATTCGGTGATGTCGGAAATTCGGCGAAATATGGCCATTTATGGAGAGATAGTCCGAACAGCAGAGAATTACAAGAGAGAGGAATTGCTGGAGCAGCTGCAAAATAAATACGATTCCAGCCTGCAAAAAACGGGGTTCTTTGAGTAGAATATCCTTTTGGATTACTAAGCCGCCGCACTTTTTTAGAAGTGTATTCCCGGCCACTGTTGTCTGGAGAGTGCGGGTTGATGATCGAAGGGTTTTTCTGACCTTCGATGACGGGCCTGTGCCGGGGGTTACCCCATGGGTCATCGAACAGTTGAAACAGCACAATGCTTTGGCTACTTTTTTTTGCGTTGGCGATAATGTGAGAAAGTATCCCGGTGTGTTTTCAAAATTGCAATCGACGGATCATGAAACAGGGATTCACGGATTTTTACACAAACCGGTACATAAATTGAGCAGGAGGGATTTTTATGAGGAGATCAGAAAAAGCCTGGCCTTAAACCCTCATGCCCGTTGGTATCGTCCTCCACACGGTCTCCTTTGGCCCTGGCGGGTATCCCGCATCAGGAAATTCGGTCTTCAGACAGCTATGTGGGATATTTTGTCGCGCGATTATGACCGGTCGCTTTCCCCGAAGGATGTTATTAACAATGTGCTGACAAACATCCGGCCGGGAGCAATCATTGTTTTCCATGATTCATTGAAAGCCTGGCCTAACCTGAAGACAGCCCTGCCTGTGGTTTTGTCCCGGATATCGGAAATCGGATACCAGACAGACATATTGAGTTCTTTAAATATAAAACAGACTGAGTTATGAATATTCTACTCATCGGATCGGGTGGCCGGGAGCATGCACTGGCCTGGAAAATGAGGGTTAGTCCTTTGCTTGATAAGCTCTATATTGCCCCCGGGAATGCCGGAACTTCTCTGTTGGGACAAAATATTGACATTGCACCCGACAATTTCAAAGCAATCAGGAAGGCAGTTCTTGAGAACCACATCGACATGGTAGTGGTAGGCCCGGAGGTGCCGCTAGTTAAGGGAATCAGTGATTTTTTTCTGAACGACGCAGCAATATCGCATGTGCCCGTTATCGGGCCAACTTCACGTGGCGCTCAGCTGGAAGGGAGTAAAGAATTCGCCAAGCAATTTATGCTGGAACACAACATCCCTACTGCCCGTTACCTGGCCGTCACTTCCGATACCATTGATGAAGGCGAACGGTTTTTGAAAAATCTGAAACCGCCTTATGTTCTTAAAGCCGATGGTCTTGCCGCTGGTAAAGGCGTTTTGATTGTTGATGATATCGATCAGGCCCGTAACGAATTGCGACTAATGCTTGGTGGCAAATTTGGCAAAGCAAGTAACACTGTTGTTATTGAAGAGTTTCTTTCCGGGATTGAATTGTCGGTATTTGTTGTCACCGATGGCCATAGCTATATGCTGTTGCCCGAAGCAAAAGATTACAAACGTATAGGAGAGGGAGATACCGGTCTCAATACGGGTGGGATGGGAGCCGTTTCTCCGGTACCTTTTGCCGATGAAGAATTTATGCAAAAAGTCAGAAACCGCATCATCCGGCCTACCATCGACGGTCTTGGCGCTGATGAAATTCCATACAAAGGCTTTATCTTTTTCGGCCTTATTAATGTCGATGGCGAACCTTACGTAATAGAATACAACGTTCGAATGGGCGACCCTGAGGCAGAGGTGGTCATTCCCAGACTGCAATC
>JASMTL010000179.1:0-10325 GCA_041694315.1 Methanosarcinaceae archaeon
AAAAACATTCAGATCATCTATAAATAGGGTACCCTGAGATGTTTTCCAGTACATGTGGGATGGAAGGAGTTTCCCTACAATAAAGATAACGGTGGTCTTTCAACAGATTTAATAACAATTACATAATAGAAGGGGTCAGGCGCCATTTCCGAGTACTTTATTTATATTGGAATTGATTAGGTTATAAGATTCACCCTATTAAAACTACCAGGAGAACTCCAATGTACTATTTAAAATGCATCGAATGCGGTAAGGAATATCCTAAAACAGAGGTCCTGTATACCTGTGAATGCGGCGGTTTGCTTGATGTAATTTATGATTATTCTCAGATTGATATTAAAAGGGAAGATTTAGAGGGAATTGCACTTTCTGTATGGAAATATGCAAAACTTCTTCCTGTTGACAGAAAACCTATAACAATACAGGAAGGTGGCACACCTCTCTATAAATGTGACAGGTTAGCCGAAAAGATTGGTGTCAGGGAACTATATGTCAAACATGAAGGCATGAATCCTACCGGTTCCTTCAAGGACAGAGGTATGACCGTAGGTGTCAGCAAAGCCCTGGAATTAGGGATGAAAACAATTGCCTGTGCATCTACAGGTAATACTTCCGCAGCCCTTTCCATCTACGGTGCAAAAGCGGCAGTTCCTGCTGTTGTACTGTTACCGGAAGGGAAAGTTGCACTGGGCAAGGTTGCGCAGGCCCTGATGCATGGCGCAAAGGTGCTTAGCATACGCGGCAATTTCGATGATGCTCTGGAACTTGTAAGAGAACTCTGCGATGAGGAAAAGATCTACCTTTTAAACTCCATTAATCCCTACAGGCTGGAAGGACAGAAAACAATAGGTTTTGAAATCGCAGACCAGCTGGATTTCCAAATGCCTGACCGGCTGGTACTTCCGGTAGGTAATGCAGGCAACATTACTGCCATCCATAAAGGCTTCAAAGAATTCAAGAAACTGGGAATTACAGATAAAGTCCCACAGATGATGGGAATACAGACTGAAGGTTCTTGCCCAATAGTAAAAGCCGTAAGGGAAGGAAAAACTGATATTACCCCTGAAAAGAATCCCGAAACTATCGCAACAGCAATCCGGATAGGGAATCCGGTTAATGCCAGAAAGGCCCTTATAGCAATTTCCGAATCAAATGGTGGTGCGGAAAGTGTTACTGACGATGAATTGGTGGAAGCCCAGATAGACCTGGCACAACTTGAAGGAATCGGCGTTGAACCTGCAAGTGCCACCTCTGTTGCCGGTCTGAAAAAACTTGTAGAGACCGGAGTAATAGGTGCAAATGAATCCGTGGTCTGCGTGACTACAGGACATCTTCTCAAGGACCCGGAAGAAGTAATATCCGTTGCACCAAAACCCATTGTAGTTGATGCCACAATGGAGGCTATCAGAAAGGTCCTGTACTGAGGGGAAATGAATATGGAGCAGAACTACAAACCTGCCATCATTGAAAAAAAGTGGCAAAATATATGGTCTCAGGACAAAGTTTTCGAGGCCGAACCTGACAGCCGGAATAAATATTTCATAACTGTTCCCTACCCATATCTCAATGGGAATCTGCATGCAGGCCATACCAGGACATTCACCATCGGGGACGTTATTGCAAGGCACAAGAGGATGCAGGGATACAATGTACTCTACCCGATGGGATTCCACGTAACCGGTACGCCCATTGTAGGACTTGCTGAACTAATCGCCAACAGGGAACCCCAGACGATGGAAGTCTATTCTAAGTTCCATGGCATTCCGAAGAATATCCTTGAAGGACTTGATTCTCCGGAAAAAATCGTGGAATATTTCAGTGTGGAAGCAGAAAAAGCCATGCGATCCATTGGATATTCCATTGATTGGAGAAGAAAGTTCACCACGACCGATGAAACATATAAAAAATTCATCGAATGGCAATACAATCTGCTTTACGAAAAGGGACTGATTGTAAAAGGTTCACACCCTGTCAAATGGTGCCCCAATGATGACAATCCTGTGGAAGACCATGACATCCTCAGGGGAGAAGAAGCCACTATCGTGGATTATACCCTGATCAAATTCACCTACGATGGCATGGTATTACCCTGTGCTACCCTGCGGCCGGAAACCACATTCGGGGTCACCAACCTCTGGATAAACCCTGATGTGGAATATGTCAAGGCGAAAGTGAAAACCAACGAGTATGAAGAGACCTGGATTGTAAGTGAAGAAGCATACAACAAACTTACCTACACAGATCGTAGAGTCGAACTCATAGGGAAAATAAGTGGCCTGGACATCATCGGAATAAAGACCAAAAACCCATTGACAGACTCGGAAGTCATCACCCTTCCGGCATCTTTTGTCAGGGGAGGGAACGGAAGCGGAGTTGTTATGAGTGTGCCCGCCCATGCACCTTATGATTATCTGGCCCTGAAGGACCTTTATGATAGAGACCTTTCAGAATACGGTATTACAGAAAATCTCCAGAACATCCAGCTCATACCCCTTATCGATTTTCCTGAATACGGAGAATATCCGGCAGTTGAAGCGGTGGAGGAATTTGGAGTACAGGACCAGGATGATCCAAAAGCCGAATCTGCAACAAAAATGGTCTATCGGCGGGAATTCCACGGAGGTACCCTGAAAGAAAATACCGGGAAATATGCAGGCACAAGGGTCTCAAAGATAAAAGATCTTCTTACACAGGATTTGATCGATGAGAAAATCGGCGAGATATTCTATGAATTCAGTGAACCTGTGGTCTGCCGGTGTGGAACCCCATGTGTAGTAAACATGGTTAAGGGCCAGTGGTTCCTCAATTATTCCAATCCGGAATGGAAGGATAAAGTATACCGCTGCATAGAAAATATGGATATAATCCCCGAAGAACTGAGGGTGGAGTTCAATAATAAAGTTGACTGGCTTAAAGACAAAGCCTGCGCCCGTAAAAAAGGCCTCGGAACACGCCTGCCCTTTGATAAGGACTGGTTGATCGAATCCCTGGGAGATTCCACGGTATACATGTCCTACTACATAGTTGCAAAGTTTCTCTCTGAAGATATTAAGACCGAGCAACTGGTTCCTGAACTCTTTGATTATGTGCTTCTTGGAAAGGGAAGTGTGCATGATGCAGCAGAAAAAAGTGGAATTGAGTCCCCTGTAATTGAAAACATGCGAGAGGATTTCAATTATTGGTATCCAGTCAATCTCAGGTCCTCAGGAAAAGACCTCATACCGAACCATCTCCTGTTCTTCCTGTTCCATCATGTTGCAATATTCGGAGAAGAGAACTGGCCTCGTGCCATAGCCATCAATGGTTTCGTATCCCTTGAAGGACAGAAAATGAGTAAGTCCAGGGGACCACTGCTGACACTCAGTGAAGCAGTGAAAGATTATGGTGCAGATATTTCAAGAATGTATATCCTGTCCAGTGCCGAACAGACACAGGACGCTGACTGGAAGAACAGTGGAATCGAATCCGCCCGGAGACAGGTGGACAGGTTCTACCATTTTGCAAAGGATACTATCGATACCAAATGTACCTCTGGGGCCTGCAGGGAAAAACAATTGATAGACAGATGGATACAGAGCCGCCTGCAGCAGCGTATCAGTGAGACAAACGAGGCACTCAAAAGTATACGCACCCGCCAGGCCCTTCAGAATTCATTCTTCCTGCTTCTTAATGATGTAAAATGGTATCAGAGAAGAGGTGGAAAGACTCTCCAGTATGATATACTCGATACATGGGTACGCCTGATGGCACCTTTCACCCCCCATATATGTGAGGAGATCTGGAGTGAAATGGAAGAAACTGAAGGTTATGTGTCCCTGGAAAAATACCCTGAGTATGACCCGCAACTTATCGACAGGGATGCCGAAGCTGGCGAAGAGCTGATCAGCAACACTTTTTCAGATGTAGAGGAAATAATAAAAGTCACCGGTATAAAACCGCAAAAACTTGTCCTCTATACAGCCTCCCAATGGAAATCAGATGCCTTTAAGCAGGCCCTTGAACTCCAGCAACAAGGAAATCTCAACCCAGGAATCCTGATAAAGAATCTCATGCAGAATCCCGAAATGAGACCTTATGGTAAAGAAGTACCAAAGTTTGCAAAGAAAATTGTTGATGACATAAAGGCGATGAAAGAAGAGAAATTCAAGATGGTATGTGGTTTCAACCTGGACGAAAAAGAAACACTACAAGAAGCAATAAGTTTCTTTGAAACGGAAATTGGTTGTGAAGTGCTGATCGCCAGGGAAGGTGAAGAAGCATATGACCCCGAAAAGAAAGCACGCTTTGCAGCACCAATGAGACCGGCCATTTATATTGAATAAAATATGGAATCAGGCGGATGTTGATTAAATTTCAATCATCGTCCGTCTGTAAGTTGCCAGCTGTTTTATGTGTTCGGAAGCAGAACTATTCATATTCAATCGGATGAAATTATTATTTTTCTACATTGTGAAAATGAGATTTTCTGCTGCCTCATTCACAGACAAATAAATAAACTGAGCATGTAATTACATAGTCAATTTCAGCTGTTTTGTCTTGGGAACCAGCCCTTCCAGATTTACAAAAACCTTGAGTATCGGTAAAAGAACTATTCCAGTATATTGAAGATAACTATCGTCTTCATCCTTTAACTCATAAGCAGGATCCAGTGAAGGCATTGTGATCCGTGTTATGGAATTGCGAAAGGACTTAATATCTTTTTCAGGTACTTCTTTTATAGGATTGCCATGTTGCACCGCATCCATGATCGTATTTTCATGAAAACCCATTGATTTTAACTCAGCTCTGAAGATAGGTCTTTCCAACAGATAAGAAAATACATAGATTGCTACATAGATACGTTGGGATGCAGGAACATCTTTCAGATGATGGCCTATAAGAGAATAAATATTATCTTCTTCTTTTTCGACATTCTCTGAAAGTTTATATGTCTTTGATGGGGGCACCTCTATTTCATCAAGTTTTTTCAGATCCCTCAGTGCCCTTAAATAACCGGTCATGATCAAACGATGCTCATCGATACCTTCTGATTTGAGTTCTCTGGTGATGCCACTAATCGAAAGCTGTCGGTTATCAAGCAACCTGAAAATTTTAGAATACAGTGCCTCTGTCATAATAACTGAACAGTATTGTTAACAGGATTGAATAAATGTAACGGTATAAATGTATGACAAAAAATGAACTAATTATCAATATCAATACTACAACACATTTATTAATCTTAAGACCATATTAGTATAGCTGTATTAGCCTTTTCTAGATCAAATCAATAACCTACATATGAGGTTTTGTGATGCCCAGGAGAACCCGAATAATAAACGACCCATCTGAAATGGTACCCCTCCTACAAACATTCAGGTCAAAGGAGCATAAACAGGTCTTCAATGCACTCAGTTCAGAGTGGATGACAAAAGGCCAGCTTGACGAAAAAATGGGAATTGACACAGAGGAAAGTATCGATATACTCCAGAAATGCGGGTTACTGGAAAGCCAGTGGCGCATGCCCAAACCTGGAGAAAAACCGGATAAGGAATATCATTCATCGTATTCAAAAGTACAGGCTAATTTCCAGTGTTCTTTTGACGACCTTAGTGAAATAATTACCTTAACATTCACTCCATACGAAGAAATAAAAGACCTGATCGGAGAACTTGAAAAGGAAGTAGAAAGTGGTAACCACTCCATGAGTGCTCTTACACGTAAGCTCAACAGAAGTGCATTGTACATAAGATCTCTTGCCAGAAGAGCCAACAGGTTAACTGTTATGGGTCAGAGGCTGAAAATAAATGAGGAAAAGAAATGATTGACATTCTCCAGAGTAAAAGCGGTATTACCAAATTCCAGATACTTATCGAAGTTGCCGCCCATCAGCCCAATGTCAGACAGAAAGAAATAGCAGAAAAGGTCGGAGTGACTCCTCAGGCAGTCTCAGAATACATAAAGGAACTTACATCTGAAGGATATATTTATTCTGACGGAAGGGTACGCTACAGGATTACAAAAAATGGAGTGGAATGGGTTCTGGAAAATGCTGCCGATATGAAAAGGTATGCCAAATTCGTAATGAGTGACATCATAAGCCATGTATCTACCTGGACTGCTATTGCAGATGAAAATCTGGAAAAGGGTGAAGATGTCTATCTTCATATGAGAAAAGGTCTGCTATATGTTGATACTAAAGAAGAAGCAGATGCCCGGGGTGTCACCATATCTGATGCAGAAGAAGGAGAAGATGTAGGTGTCACAAATCTGACCGGAATGATAGACCTGGAAACAGCAAGTATTACGGTCTGCAAGATTCCCCGCAGCGAAAGGCAGGGCTCCAGAAATGTAGATTTGGAACGATTGAAAAAACTCACCGAGTCAAAGGACTATATAGCAGTGATTGGAGTTGAATCACTCGTGGCACTCAAAAAGATTGGAAGTCAACCCGATGTTATGTATGGTGCCAAGGAGTCAGTCGTAGAAGCTGCATTCCATGGACTTTCATCCCTTGTGCTTGCAATCGATGAGCAGGTTCCCACCATAATGAGCAAACTTGAGATGGAAAACCTGGAATACGAACTTGTAGACCTGAGCTTCCATTAAGGTAGAAACATGAAAGTACTAGTTATTTCAGATACACATCTCAAAAGTGGAGAAATTCCTCCCGGCTTGAAAGACCTGATTGACAGATATGACATGATAATACATGCCGGAGATTTTACTACACCAGAATGTTATAGGGCTTTCAATGATACAGGGAAACTCAAATCAGTACATGGAAACTCCGATGCAGACGAATTAAAAGACCTTCTGCCCGAAACCCTGCAACTAGACCTTGATGGTATAAGTGTCGGTGTGGTCCACGAAGCCGCTCTATCAATAAACGATACAACAGCCCTGCGCTACAAAGCCCTGGAAATGGGTGTCAATGTACTGATATTCGGCCATATACACAGGCCACTGATGGAAAAAACAGATGTAATGGTATTGTGTCCCGGCTCTCCTACATCCCCACGTATGTCAGACCCCACGGCTGCCGAACTAAATATCGGAAAAGGTGAAGTAAAAGCAAGATTTATAGAAATAAAAGGAAAATCTTGTGGTTTTGTCGGATTTTCAAGAGAACTTGAAAACGCAGACAGTTAATCCGTTTACTTTTTCCCATCAATCGTTTCTATTTTAAAGATTACTCCAAGGCCATTAAGGCTCAGGTGTACTTTATCTCCGAACTGGAGGATTTCCTCAACATGAACATTATTGCCCCATTCATAGACATAGTCATAATATCCCTGAATTGGTTTAAACCCCAGGGACAGAAGGCGGCGGTTAACTTCAGAGGGACTTCCACCTTCACTGTTAAACCATACCAAAAGGTAAGTTTTCACAAATATCACCTGAATAAAAATAGATTTAATCGTTTATTATACTTATGCAAAAAAAAGTGTGCAAAATGCACACATCAAATCTGTTCTTTCAGGGATTTCAAAGCATCCAGTACCATGGATGAATAACTTTCCTTATCGGTATTGTAATGTTCTCTGGCACGAATCACATATGTATCCGAACCATCCAGGTTATTTAATCTGTTAATTGTCTGAATAGCAGCATCAATAACCCACATGTCTCGTGTGCTACCATCAACTATGCTTATGGATTCAGGTCTTATGGAAGTAATAGTGTCCCCGTCAGGAGTCTCATAAACACTGGGTTTGCCTGCAACAGCTACAAATGCGGGAGTTTCACATTCTGACAACAGTTGTGCAGCTTCCGGTTGGTACTGACCTGCGTATATTGTGAAAGTACCTGTAGGATCAGTAACCCTACCTCTCCAGTATTCTGTTTCATTGCCTATGTTTTCCTTCTCGATAAGAGTCCCTACGATAAAAAGACGATTTACCCGAGCCCCGGTTGGTGTTAACAGGTACTGGGGAGAATAAACATCGTCCCCTTCCCTGAATGAGAGGTCCGAATTCCTGAACTCTTTTGCAAACATTCGTTTTGCTACTTCACGTACATAGGTAGACATTCAGGCCACCTCCAGATCTGCAATAAGCTCGTCAACCTTTTCCATATCAACAGTGGATAATGGTTCAATGGATTTTGCTATTAAGTAACGATCAGCAAGCGATCCTTCCACATAATAATATTTCCCCACAAGGTCCTCACGCATTTTACTTACCACAACTGTTTGATCAAGAGCATCCGCTGCAAGGTTTATTGCTTCCTCAAGCGTGATACCGGTCAATTCTTCAGTAATTTCCCTGTTCAGAAGAACATCCTGCACAATTTCCCCGTTATCAAGCACAGCTTTGATACGCAGATCATAAGTTCCATCAACCTTACCGTGCTCCATACAGGCACCTTTTGTAAGTGCCCGGTTACATTCAGGACAGCGTTTTATAAGACCGGACCCGTCCTGGATATCAATCATTGCACCCTGGAAACTATTAACTCCAACTTCTATTTCTTCAGAGAGAGGTTCAATTGTAGTAGTACGATTGAGGATTACTTCATAATTTCCATTCCACTCATTGACAACAATATTATTGATACGATAGACCTGTCCTTCTTCTACATCAGGTAGATCATCACGTGACCATTTGATAAACTTGATGGTACCAGTTTTATCACCAAGAATCCCGACCTGGGATATCGCATCATTGGAATTGTCCCATAACTGGACAACCTTGGCTTCAATGTTGGCCCACATGTTTTCCTGTCGCAATTCTGAAAGTAAACGATCTTCAGCCGACCCCTGCGGCTGGGATGACGTTTCAATATCCTCTTCCAGAGGCTCAATGCTGCTGGTACGGTTCAGGGTTACTTCATACTTACCGTTCCATTCATTGACAACCACATTACTGAAAAGGTAAGATTTACCTTCTTCTACATCAGGTAGATCATCACGGGACCATTTGATGAACTTGATGGTACCGGACTCATCCCCGAGAATCCCGACCTGGGAAATTGCTTCATTGGAATTATCCCATAACTGGACAACTTTGGCTTTGAGATTGGCCCACATGTTTTCCTGATTCAGATCTGAAACCTGGCATTCTTCAGGAGAACCGACGGAAGTTGAACCGGCATCAATCTCTGTTGCAAGAGGTTCTATGGAACTGGTGCGATTCAGAGTTAGTTCCAGTTTACCATTCCATTCATTGACAACCACATTACTAAAACGATATGATTTACCTTCTTCAACATCAGGAAGATTATCCCGGGCCCATTTAATAAATTTTATTCGACCGGTAGAATCACCAACAAGGCCTACCTGAGAAATTGAACTGTTTGAATTGTCCCATAACTGCAATACTTTAATGTCGACATTTACCCACTGGTCCTGTTTCAAATCCGCAATATTAGACATGGTTGCGGGTTTTGATTGATTGAAAAATTCATTCTTGTCGACATCATACTGCTTAAGCAAAACATTTACAGTATTTTTTCGTGCCTCATTGGCAGGAACTTTGAACTTGTTAATAAGTTTATCAAGCCGTTCTTCAATTTCTTCCAGAGGAACTTCTATTCCCATATCCTTAAATTGGGTCTGTATACCCTTTGCAATATCTTCCATAAAATCACCTTGACCTCTTGTTTTTCCTTCTAGAGAGGCAAATGTGAATACGCTATCAGGGTATATATAGATGTTTGAAGTGGACTGAAAGTAATCAACGCTCAAAAAGGTCTGCAACTTTCTGTGCTGAATCACCTTCACCAATTACAGTTATAATATCGTCATATTCAAGTACAATATTCCCATTGGCGATAAAGGATTCATTCCCACGTCTGATCATGAGTAAAAGACTGTTTTCAGGTAATTTGAGTTCGCTTATAGCTTTGCCCACAACTTTGGGATTACTTACATGTGCCTCTATGATGTCGGCCCCTTCCCCCACTTCACACATAGAGAACATATGAGGACGACCCACCATGTTATCCAGCACAAGAGCAGTCGTCATTGCAGGACTCATCGACCTTATTTCGAGGTCCCAGAAAGCATGCAGGTTTTCAATATTATTAACACGTGCAACGATCTGGTCCTTGTCAAAGTTAAACTTGGTCCTGGCAATCTGGCAAATTAGAAGATTGGTATTGTCCTTGTCAGTAGTTGCAACTACATATTTAGCATGATCAATTCCTGCCTCCTTCAGGACATTAATATCTTCCGCATCACCATGCACAACCCTTATATCAGATTTCATAAGTTTCTGGCAATTTTCCTCGGAAGGATCTACAACCACTACATTTTCCCCTCTCTTTTCAAAACGCTCGGCGAGAATCTGTCCAACCTCACCGCCACCTACAACAAGTATCTCCATTGGAATCACTCCTAAGAA
>JASMTL010000180.1:0-14097 GCA_041694315.1 Methanosarcinaceae archaeon
GAGACTGTATTTGAAGACGGAGCCGAAGTTATCCTCAATGGCTGCCCTAACTGTGGATGGAACAAATTTCTCTACGTAAGCAATGAGTCCGAAAAGGAAACTGATGAAGCAGGGAAAGGTAGTGAAACCACAAAAGAGGTTACTGAGGAAAAAGAAAAGACATCTCCTTCCGAGGAATTCATTCATGAAGTTGATGAATTCATAGGGATTGAGCATAAAGAAAGCACCATTATCGAAGAAGACGGGGAGAAAGTTGAATCTGTACGTATTATTGGCCCGGGGTCCTATGAATTGAACCTTGATTCCCTGCTTGAGCGCAAGGAAATCATAATGGCTATCAAGGAAAACGGGACCTATGCAGTAGATCTGGCTTCCACGTTCCATGGTAAGCGCAAGAAAAAGTGACAATATCCCCTCTTCATGGAAAAATCAATGGTACTGCCTGAACAACGTTTCTGGGAAGTGGACCTTTTACGGGGCTGTGCCATTGTCCTCATGATCATATACCATACATTCTATGACCTGGACCTGCTGGGCAATTTCTCTTTCGCGGTAAACCAGGGCAAACTATGGATAATTGGCAGAAGTTCGGCTGTTCTTTTTATATATACTGCAGGGATCGCTCTGGGCCTTAGTTATTCCCGATACCGTTTGAAACATCCCGAAAACAGAAATCCCTGGCACAAATATGTGAAAAGGGGATTTCGGATATTCCTCTGGGGAAGCCTGATTACTGTAGTCAGCTGGTTTGTGTATCCCTCCATGACAATCATTTTCGGGATTCTGCATTTTTTGGGGATCTCAATAATAATTGCCTATCCGTTCATTGAAAAGAAACATACCAACCTAATTGCCGCAGGAGTTGCAATCTTAATTGGATTTTACCTGAAGACAATACGTGTGACTGATGACTGGTTTTTATGGCTGGGACTTCATTCCACATCATTCCAGACACTTGATTATTTTCCCCTCCTTCCTTGGTTTGGTATTGTACTGATAGGAATTGCCACCAGCAATCACCTGTATCCGACCTATGAAAGAAGATTTAACATTCCTGATATGACAGGCCTTGCTTCGGTAAAACTGCTCACTGCAATGGGAAAAAGATCACTTGCAATGTACCTGTTGCACCAGCCGGTCATAATCCTCATCCTTTACCTGTTGGACCTGATCAGGTTTCCATTTTCATTCTGATTCCCATTTATGAAATCTTCCAGGGTAGTCTGCTGGGAATCGATCTTCATCAGACTCGAAACCCCTATCCCGATAAGCCTTACCTTCTTCTTACATCTGAATTCCTGTAACATACGGGTGCCTACCTTGCATATCACAGAAAGGTCATTGCTGGTTGCCCTGAGAGAAAAAGCCCTTGTGTATGTAGTAAAATCCTCGAACCGTATCTTTAGGTTGACAGTACGGAATACATAACCGTGTCTGACCAGCCTGCTGTGTACCTGTTGCGCAAGCCTGTCCATAGTTTCCCTTAATATTTCCATATCCCCGACATCTTCTTCAAAGGTATCCTCCTTGCTGATGGATTTAACCTTACTTTTACCGGCCACTTTACTGTGATAATTACCCAGCGCCATCTGGCGCAATTTAAGGGCTGATTTACCCAGACGGGATACTAGCAATTGCACATCGGTGCGTGCAAGGTCCCCAATAGTCCGGATACCCATTTTTTCCAGGATTTCACGGGTACGCCTGCCTACACCGGGAATGGCAGATACTTCCATCGGAAACAGGAAGTCCTGTACATTTTCAGGCTTCACAACCGTCAGACCATCAGGTTTTTGGAAGTCGGAAGCAATCTTGGCCACAATCTTGTTTGGTGCCACCCCGATAGAACAGGTGAGATTTTCTTCATCATACATCTCTTTCTTTATCCTCAGAGCAAGGTCCTGTGCCTCAGTGTAGGTTTTCACAATACCAGTAACATCCAGATATGCTTCATCCACACTTACCTGCTGGAAAACAGAAGTGTAGCGCTGCAGCAGAAACATAATATTTTCCGATGCCTGCTTATAGAGAGACATATTCACCCGCAAAAAGACCGCATCCGGACAAAGCATGTAGGCTTTAGAAATGGGCATTGCCGAATGGATGCCGTATTTACGCGCCTCATAGGAACACGTACTTACCACGCCCCTTCCTTCCCCTTTTTTTGGGTCAGACCCAACCACGACTGGGAGCCCTTTAAGGGATGGTCTTTCACGCACTTCTACCGAGGAGAAAAAACTGTCCATATCAATATGGAAGATTATTCGGGATGGAGGCATCTGCATATCTTCTGTTGTCCAGAATTAAAATGTTTTCACCGGACATTATGATTATAAATTATCCTTTAACCAATCACTCAAAACTATTTATCTCTGGAGGACTATTAAACCTAAAAGAACCAAGGAAGGTATACAAATGGAAATAGAAAAACTTCTTGAAGAACTGGCAAACGCCCACGGAATTTCCGGCAATGAAGAAGGTATCCGCAAAATCATGGAGAGGGAAATCAAACCCTATGTCGATACCATAGAAGTGGATAAAATGGGAAATCTCATAGGTACCAAAAAGGGTACAGGTCCTTCCATTATGCTTGCTGCGCACATGGATGAGATAGGACTTATGGTAAAATACATCGATGAGAATGGATTTCTCCGGTTTGTGACTATAGGTGGCTGGTTTGACCAGACCCTGCACAGCCAGCGTGTCATGGTGCATACCAACAAAGGACCTATCCCGGGAGTCATTGGTTCCAAACCCCCTCATGTAATGAAAGATGAGGATAAAAAGAAACCAATAAAGGCAGAAGAAATGTTTGTTGATGTAGGGGCGAAAGATCAGGAAGATGCCGAAAAATTAGGTATCGAAGTTGGTACACCCATTTCTATAGACAGGAACTGCGTCGCATTGCAAAATGGTCTCTACACCTCCAAAGCCTTTGATAACCGCGTTGGAGTGGCCATGGTGATCGACGCCCTTAAACAAATTTCCAAAATGGACATTGATGCCACTATTTATGCCGTGGGAACAGTTCAGGAAGAAGTGGGACTTAAAGGTGCACGCACATCTGCTTTCGGCCTGAAGCCAGATGTTGCAATTGCAACAGATGTCACCATTCCCGGCGACCACCCCGGTATAGAAAAGAAGGATTCAGCCCTGGAAGTGGGCAAAGGTCCGGTAATTACTGTAGTTGATGGTGCTGGCAGGGGCCTGATGGCAGACAAGCAGGTTGTCAAATGGCTAAAAGAAACAGCACAGGAGAATGACCTGCCTTACCAGCTCGACGTGGGAGACGGAGGAACTACCGACGCAACCGCAATACACCTGACAAGAGATGGTGTGCCCTCAGGTACTATCAGTGTGTCTGCAAGATATATTCACTCCCCGGTAGAAGTAATTTCTATTGATGACCTTAAAGCAAGCGCCTCTCTTGTTGCAAAAGCAGCTAAAACTGTAGGGAAGTATTTCTAATACTTCTCCCTTTACTGTTTTTTTATATACTGTTCATACCATCAATTACTTTAATAATAGAATTCTATTTTTCACCCATTATTTCATGCCCTATTTACCCTTTATGTGCATGAAACGGTGTCAAACGTGTGGACTAACGCGAACTTATATTTAATATGAACGTGTCACATGGTTGCACAATATTCACAAAAAATAGAGAGGGATTGTATTATTCGAAAATGTACGCTTTCTGGACACTACCCTGAGAGACGGTGAACAAACACCCGGTGTAGCACTAACAGCCGAAGAAAAACTCTGGATCGCCCGTAAACTGGACGAGATGGGAGTACACATCATCGAGGCAGGCTCTGCCATAACCTCCGAAGGTGAAAGAAATGCTATAAGAGGCATCACTGCTGAAGGCCTTGATTCTGAAATATGCAGTTATTGCCGTATAATGCAGCAGGATGTGGACTACGCCCTGGAATGCGATGTGGATTCCATCCATCTGGTCGCGCCTGTATCAGACCTGCATATCAACGTTAAATTGAAAAAGGACAGGCAAGCAGTCAGGGAAATATCAACCCGTGTTATTGAGTACGCAAAAGATCACGGCTTGATTGTTGAATTCAGCGGAGAAGATGCATCAAGAGCAGATTTTGATTTCCTGAAAAGCCTCTACCAGGACGGAATCAATGCCGGAGCCGACAGGTTATGCTATTGTGATACTGTGGGAATGCTGGTTCCCGAAAAAACAGAACAGATATTCAGCGAACTTTCCAGCACATGCAGTGTACCGGTAAGCATTCACTGTCATGATGATTTCGGACTATCAGTAGCCAATACCATAGCTGCCCTGAAAGCCGGAGCCGGAGAAGCCCATATGACCATAAACGGGATCGGTGAAAGGGCCGGGAATACCTCGCTGGAAGAAGTTGTGATGATTTTGGAATGGCTTTATGATTACAGGACCGGTATAAAATCTGAAGAAATTTATAAAACATCCAGACTGGTCAGCCGCCTGACCGGCATACCTGTGGCGATCAACAAATCGCTCGTTGGAGGTAATGCGTTCACCCATGAAGCCGGAATCCATGTACACGGACTGCTGGCAGACACTTCGACCTATGAGCCCCTGAAGCCTGAAGTGCTGGGTAGGGAAAGAAAAATAGTGCTGGGCAAACACGCCGGCAAAAGTTCAGTAACCCTGGCATTGAAAGAACTGGGACTTGAAGTAGACGATTCCCAGCTCAGGGAAATTCTCGCCCGGGTCAAGGAAATCGGTGACCATGGAAAACATGTCACAGATTCCGATTTGCAGACAATTGCCGATACCGTACTGAATATTTACAGGGAATCCCGGGTCAAACTCAAGGATTTCACCATCGTATCCGGCAATCAGGTAATGCCCACAGCCTCGGTAAGGATTACCGTGGATGGCGAGGAAGTCGTTGAGGCCGATATCGGGGATGGACCCGTTGATGCAGTTGTAAAAGGAATACGCAAGGCTGTATCAGGTATCGGTGATGTCCAGCTGGAAGAGTACCACGTTGATGCGATTACCGGCGGTACTGATGCCCTGGTGGAAGTGCGTGTTAAACTTTCCAAGGACGGAAAAATGGTTTCCTCCAGAGGTGCCCGTACTGATATAATCACAGCATCCGTTGAGGCTGTGATAAATGCAATAAACCAGCTAATGAATTGAAGTTATAACCAAGAGAAGAAAACGAAGGGATATAATGAGTGAAAATACCAGGAAGATGACAGGTGCCCGTGCGATCATCGAGTGCCTCTATGAAGAAAATGTGGAGGTTATCTTCGGTTATCCCGGAGGTGCCCTTCTTCACATATATGATGAGATATACAAATCCGATCTCAGACACATTCTTGTCAGGCATGAACAGGCAGCAGCCCATGCCGCAGAAGGATACGCAAGGGCAACCGGCAAGGTTGGTGTATGTCTTGCAACCTCCGGACCCGGAGCCACCAACCTTGTAACAGGTATTGCAAATGCCTACATGGATTCTATACCAATGGTCGCACTCACAGGACAGGTGCCCCGTTCAATGATAGGCAACGATGCGTTCCAGGAAGCAAATATAACCGGCATCACAATGCCAATCACCAAGCACAATTATCTTGTGCAGGATGCAAAGGACCTGCCCCGTATAATCAAAGAGGCTTTCCACATTGCATCAACAGGAAGGCCCGGTCCCGTGTTGATAGATCTGCCCAAGGATGTCACAACCGAGGAAATCGAATTTACCTACCCGGATAAAGTGGACCTGAAAGGTTACAAGCCAACCTACAAGGGTAATCTCCAGCAGGTAAAGCGAGCTGCATCAGCGATTGAAAAGGCCCATCAGCCTCTGATATATGCAGGCGGCGGAATATTGGGCTCCTGCGCAAGCAAGGAACTGATACAGTTTGCCGAGAATCTACAGGCACCTGTAACTACAACCCTTACGGGTATAGGCGGTTTCCCTACACAACATCCTCTTTATTTGGGAATGCCCGGCATGCACGGAACTAAATATGCCAACTACGCCATACAGGAATGTGATCTTCTCATAGCAGTCGGTGCCAGATTTGACGACCGTGTGACAGGGAAACTTGCATCCTTTGCACCCAACGCAAAAATCCTGCACATTGACATCGATCCTGCCGAGATTTCCAAGAACATAACGGTGGATATACCGATTGTGGGGGATGCAAAGAACATCCTTGCCTCCCTTCACAAATATGTAAAGCCTGTTGAGAAAGAAACCAGAAAAGAGTGGCTTGACAGGATAGAGGGATGGAAAAAATCCTATCCCCTGCACTATGTTGGTGAACAGGACGGGCTCAAACCCCAGTACATTATTGAGCAGATCTATGAAGCATGCAAAGATGCTATCATAGTTACTGAAGTCGGCCAGCACCAAATGTGGGCAGCCCAATATTACAAATTTAGCCAACCTCGCAGTTTCATCACATCCGGGGGACTTGGGACAATGGGATACGGCTATCCTGCATCAATCGGTGCCAAGGTCGGAAAGCCGGATAGAGTTGTCTTCAATATTGCAGGTGATGGTTCTTTCCAGATGAATTCCCAGGAAATCGCAACTGCTGTCCAGAATGACATTCCGGTGATCGTAGCAATAATGAATAACGGTTATCTGGGAATGGTCAGGCAGTGGCAGGAATTATTCTTTGAAAAGCGTTATTCACATACCTGCATCCGGGACAGTGTTGATTTCGTGAAACTGGCCGAAGCTTATGGTGCGGTTGGTATCAGGGTCGAGAAAACTTCAGAAGTCAAACCGGCTCTTGAAAAAGCGATGGATTCCGGAAAACCGGTAATTATAGACTTTATTGTGGAATGTGAAGAGAACGTATCGCCAATGGTGCCTGCAGGTGCACCTATCAATGAAATACTTGACCTGGAGAGGAAAGAATGAGACACACACTTGCAGTTCTGGTAGAGAACAAGTTCGGAGTGCTGTCAAGGGTGGCAGGGCTCTTTGCAAGACGCGGTTATAATATCGATAGTCTTGCAGTAGGAGTTACCGAAAATCCTAACGTCTCCAGAATGACCCTGGTGGTCCGCGGAGATGACCATGTCGTAGAACAGGTTAGCAAACAACTGAATAAGCTGATCGATGTGATTCGTGTTACAGATCTTGATGCTGACGAATCCGTGGAAAGGGAACTGGCTCTTATCAAGGTTAAGTCCGATAAGGATACAAGGGCCGAAATTATCCAGATAGTTGATATCTTCCGTGCACGTATTGTTGACGTGGCTTCAAAATCCATTATCATTGAAGTTACCGGTGATGAAGAAAAAATTGCAGCTATCGAGAAACTTCTCAAACCCTTCGGAATCAAGGAACTTGTCCGAACAGGAAGAATTGCCCTAACTAGGGGCTCAAAAAATTCATAACTATAATATATAACAGGAGATTGAAATAAATGGTAGACCTATATTACGATGAAGATGCTGATTTTTCAGTGATGGATAGCAAGAAGATTGCAGTTATCGGTTATGGCAGCCAGGGGCATGCACAGGCACAGAACCTTCATGACTCCGGTATTGATGTCGTGGTCGGCCTGAGAGTTGGTAGCAGACGCTGGAAACAGGCAGAAGAAGATGGCCTGAAGGTCATGTCTGTTGAAGATGCTGCAAGAGAAGCCGACATTATCCAGATTCTCATGCCCGACGAAGTACAGGCTGATGTATACAGGGATAAAATCGAGCCGGGACTTGAAGGTGGTAATGCACTTGTCTTCTCCCATGGATTCAACATCCACTACAACCAGATCGTGCCCCCTGCAGATGTTGATGTTTACATGGTTGCTCCAAAGAGTCCGGGCCATCTGGTCAGGAGGACCTACATGGACAATGCCGGTGTGCCCGGTCTGATCGCAATCTATCAGGATGCTACGGGCAATGCAAAGAAACTGGCCCTTGCCCATGCCCGCGGTGTGGGATGTACCCGTGCGGGTGTCATTGAAACAACCTTCCGTGAGGAAACCGAGACCGATCTTTTCGGTGAACAGGTAGACCTTTGTGGAGGTGTGGCTTCCCTGATCAAGAATTCCTTTGAGGTTCTTGTTGAAGCAGGTTACAAACCGGAAATGGCCTATTTTGAGACACTGCACGAAGTCAAACTTATCGTAGACCTTATACACGAAGGCGGGCTGGAAAAAATGTGGTACTCTGTCTCCAACACAGCAGAATATGGTGGAATGACAGTTGGACCTAAGGTCATCAATGATGAATCCAGACTGGCAATGTATGAAGCCCTGGATCGCATCCAGAATGGCGAATTTGCAAAAGATTTCGTACTGGAAAATAAGGCCAACAATCCTGTCCTCAAAGCAATGGAACGCCAGGACAGGGAACACCCGGTTGAAGAGGTAGGCAGGAAACTGCGTGCCATGATGCCCTGGCTTAACAGTGAACTCAACGAAAAGTAATCTTTTTCTCTTTTTCCCTTTCCTTTTTTGGAGGAAAACATGAACACCTTAGATAATATCTACAACCGCAGAAGTGTACGCCAGTTTACGGATGAGGATGTGGATGATGAAGTTATCACAACTCTGTTAGAATGTGCCCGCTGGGCTCCATCGGGTCTCAATAACCAACCCTGGAAGTTTGTGGTAATTCGCAGCGAAGCTACTATTGAAGCGTTATCCAATTGTACCCATTATACTGATACCGTGAAAGGGGCTAAAGTGCTTGTTGCCTTCTACTTCGACAAGGAGAGCGGATATAACCGTACCAAGGACATACAGTCCATAGGCGCTTCGATCGAAAACATGCTCCTTGCATGCAATGAACTTGGCCTGGGTGCTGTCTGGCTGGGAGAAATACTCAATCAGGAAGATAAAGTGAACTCAATTCTCAACGCACCGGCAGATATGGAACTTATGGCGATTATCGCAATCGGTCATCCAACCGACGAAGAAAGATCATCCACAAGGAAATCCCTTGCAGAAATTACATACAGGGAAAATTTTGAGAATGAATGGTGATTCTCAGGAATCATCATTTTCACTCAATGTTTTTGGAATTTGCCCGACATCTGCGATTGCTGCTTGTATTTCATTTACAGGACAGGTAAGCCTGTGGAAAAGATGGGATTTACATGAACAATCCGAACAACCGAATTTCGATACATAATTTCCCTGCAGGTTGTCAGCAATACCACATTCGATATGTTTTTCAGAGCAGGTATAAACAACATCCACAAACTCAAAATCCGGATGGATAAGTAAATAATCAATATGCCACCTGGGTTTTTTGTCCTTTTCCCGGGCCAGTTTTTGGTGGCGATGCATACGCTTTAGTCCACCGGGACCCAGTGCAGACCCCACATAAATATAATAGCCTGCTTGAAATACTATGGATTTGAGACTACCTACACTAATCGTACAGCCACCCGTTTTCAGTATAATGCAGTAAGTCCCTTTGGGACACATGACATAACCTCAGAGCAGATTCTTGAATTTTTCATTGCATTTGCGGTTTATGCAATAATGTCTGGCATCCTTTTTGGATTCCTTTACCCTGACTATTTTCCACCCACATTCTTCACAGGTCTCATCCCGCAGCGTAACACGACCCTTTTGGGGATATGAACATGTAAAACCACAGCGTCGTGCACAACCCAGGAATTTCGAATCTTTGGTCTCAATCAATATCATGTCGCAGCCACAGGTTGGACATTTCCCTATCACAGTAGGCGGGAAGCATAGTTTTTGTTTTTCACAATTAAAACATGGACCAATCCCAACACTCCAGTAATATTTTCCACCACCGACCTTGAGTACGGCAAATCCACCCTTTTTGCACTCCCGGGAGCGCATTACATCCAGGGAACCTTTTCGGGGGAGAGGATACGTGTTGCGACATTGCGGATAGCCGCTACAACCTACAAAACGACCCTTATCAGTACGTATAATACTCAGCGTCCTGCCACATTTATCGCATTTGCCAATGTGATTTTTCTTATCTTCAGCCAGTTTTTCATCCTTTATAGAACCTGCAATACGCAGCACAATATCGCCTTTACCGGACTTAAGCCGTGTGTACATTTTCTGTATAAGGACGGTACCTTCACTGATGGCCTCGTCAAAGGATTTGTTTCCCTCCTCAACATCTTCTATCAACCCTTCGATTTTTGCCCTGATTTCAGGTTGTATCAATATAGGTACTGAAACCCCCAGTGCATCCATGAGATTAAACCCGGTATCCAGCATGGAAATGGTCTTGCCCTTAATCTCAAAATAGCCTCTTTTCTTGTTTGTTTCAATGTGTGAGGGGGCTGTTGCCTTGGTTCCAATACCATGCTTATCCATGAGGGTCAGAAGTTCGGCTTCAGTCAGACGTTTGGGAGGTGTGGTCTGGGATTTGGTATTTGTAAGTTTGTTTACAGTTACCTTATCCCCTTCTGCTGCAGCAGGTAGGAGTTTTTCTTTTGATATCTCAAACGGATAGACCTGTTTCCATCCTTCGGATTTCATAACCGAACCCTTACAATCAAAAGGCTCATCCTTCACATGCACTTCCATGTGAGTTTTTTCAAAGAGGGCAGGATCCATAAGATTGGCAAGAAAATGACGAACAATCAGGTCATATACATCCCAGGAATTGTCCAGTTTAACTGCATTTTTAACCTGTTTTTCGGAAACTGCTTTTATAGGATGGATAGGCGGGTGGTCATGACCATCCTTTTTTCCATTACGGGGAGATACTGTCGTTTTTAGTAAATTTTCTGCAAAAGAGGCGTATTCCCTTATCCTGAGAAGATTTTTAAGAATAGATTGAAAGTCATGGTCCTCAGGATAGAGGTTTGTTTCTGTCCTGGGATAACTGATAAATCCGGCCAGGTAAAGCTGCTCTGCTGTTTCCAGGGCTTTTTCCGGACTGATATCCAGGAATTTGGAAGCCCGTTTAAGGAATTCATTCGTATTTAGCGGATAAGGAGGATTTACCTGTTTTTCTTTGATATTGAGGCGAAACACGATCGCTTCTCTGGTGTCCTGCAGTTTTTCATATATCCGTTTTGCAAGTTCAACATCCCGAATGTTGCCTTTACGGTGCACACCCTCAAATTCACTGGATCCTCTCTGGAAAACCGCTTCTATCTTCCAGAAATCCTCTGGTTTAAAATCACGGATGGCCTTTTCCCTTTCATATACAAAACCGCAGGTTGGGGTCTGGCAGGGACCAATTGACAGGATATTTTTAGTGTATGCCTTCTCACGGACAGCAAGGGTCATAAAACGGGTGAAAGCCGCACCCATTCTCAGGTCAAGTATCTGGCGGGTATCTGCAGATAGGGCCAGGTTGATATCCGGTTCTACGAGATTATTAAAAGCCTTTTGAACCTCATTTGCAGACAGGGAAGAAAACCTGGCCCTTTTTACCGGTACTTTTCTGACCTGCAGAGCAATATCACGTGCCTCAATACCTATATTTTCCCCTTCCCGGTCATAGTCACAGGCAAGTACAATGGAATCTGCTTGTTTTGCAAGCTGCCTGACAGCCCGTTCATAATTTTTCTTGGTGATATTTTTGATAGGATCGGCTGTCAGCAGGACCGCAGGATCAATCGCCTTCCAGTCCCGGTAAGCCGGGTCAAAATCATAGGATGTGATGTGCCCGGCAAGACCGATTATCTTGTATTCCTCTCCTTTAGCCACAAAAGTATACACCGGCAGGTCAGCCACATGCTCCCTTGTACTATTTCCTCCGCTCAGAATAGTCGCAAGTTTGGCCGCAGCCTTGTTTTTTTCAGCAAATACAACAATAGTCATATACAGGGCAACTAGATGTTGCCATGATTACATAAAGGTAGCTGGAAATGCTTCTGTAAGTATTCATTGAAATCAAAATAACAATGTATAGTTATATATGCACAAATATAAATAAATATAATCAAAAATTGAAATTAATATAATTTTTTGTATATACATAACATAAGCAAAAATATAGACATGTAAAGCATTATATGCTTATAAATCACTAACCTTACACTGGAAAATGTTTCTATTGGAAAAGGAAAGGCTTCTAACCCTCCAAAGGGATATTGCTATTGAACTTGGTTCATCAAATAGCTTACAAACTGCTTTTTATTCTCTGTCAAAATATATTCTTTCCCTGAAAGATATTGATGCCACAGCGATATACCTCAGGTCAAAAAATGGTGGAGCAGAGCTCATGGCCTGTGGGGGAGACATTCCTGAAAATATATTGAAAAATATCCAGCATTACCCTGCAGATTCATTGCAGGCAAAGATCGTTGGAGAAGATAAAATTCGTTATATGCCATCTGAAGAAATTGCAGGAACACTCCGGGACAAAATGTATTTCAAAGAAATGAAGACAGTTGGTATAATCCCCGTAAAAAAAGAAGATGGAGAGGTAATTGCTTCATTTGTCATCTTTTCTTTTACTCCGACAGGAATTGCTGAGGATACAAAAATAATCCTGGAATCCATTGCCGGTCAGACAGGAAACTTGATCTTAAGGATAAAAAGTGAAAGTGAACTTAAGACAAGGGAAAGAGAATTAAGACAGGAAAAAGAACGTACCCATGAGTGCCTGGATGCAGCCGAGGTCATTTTTATCGTGCTGGATCCTCAAGGAAACGTTACTTTCTCCAACCAGAAGACTTCTGAATTACTTGGATTTACCAAAAAAGAAATTGTCGGAATAAACTGGATCGATAATTTCATTCCTGATAAATACAAAGAACCTGTCAGACAGGCCTTAAATGATATCGAATCCGGCAAAAGTGAAATAGTACAGGCTTATGAAAATCCGGTGATCACTTCTAACAATGAAGAACGAATAATCGAATGGCATAACTCAGTGCTAAAAGACTATAATGGAAAAGTAGAAAGTATAATCGCTTCAGGTTTGGATGTCACCGGACGTAAATTAGCCCGGAAAGAGATTCAAAAATTCAAAAATATAGCTGACAGGGCCAATTACGGTAGCCTTCTCCTTGATCTTGATGGCAATATCACATACATAAACGATTATTTTGCAAATATTCACGGCTATACTCCTGAAGAAGTAATTGGAAAGGACATTTCTATTTTTCACAATGAAAAACAGCTGGAAGATGCCTACAAATTTAGGAATAAACTCATTGAAGATTCTGATTACAAACACCGTGAGATCTGGTGCACCCGTAAGGACGGAACCGAATTTCCTATGTTGATGGGGGCCGTAGTTCATGAGGATAAACAGGACAACAACCGGTATATAGCGGCTACCGGAATCGATATTACTGAACTTAAAAACACGGAAAATGCCCTTAAGAAAAATGAGGCGAAATTCAGAAGTTACATAGATAACGCTCCTGATGGTATTTTTATTGCCGATGAAAACGGAAATTATATTGAAGTCAATAGAGCAGCCTGTGAAACTACAGGATATTCGCAAGAGGAACTTCTCTCGATGAACCTCACTGACCTCACACCTCCAGAGGATCATGGAAAGAACATTGAAGCTTTTGGAACCGTAGTTAAAAAAGGATATGCTGATATTGAATCCCATTATGTAAGGAAGGACGGAAACATAAGATGGTGGCGTGTAACTGCGACCAAACTTTCAGATACCCATTATTTAGGTTTCACAAAAGACATAACAGAATCCAAACTTATGGAAGAGGAGTTGATTGAGAGCAAGTTGTTCCTGAACAGCATTATTGAAAGCATAAAGGACGGGGTCAGCATACTTGATGCAGACCTGAATATTGTACGTGTAAATGATACCATGAATAAATGGTTTGCAGAGAATATACCACTTGAAGGCAAGAAGTGTTATGAAGCATATCATGACAGGGACAGTCCCTGTACACCCTGCCCGGTAATCAGGTGCATGGAAACAGGTGAGACAGAAAGAAATATTGTACCGGGTTTGCCGGGCTCAGAAACGCAATGGTTCGAACTTCTGGCTTATCCATTAAAAGACTCCACAACAGGTGAAATTACCGGCACAGTCGAATTCGTAAAGGATATTACAGATCACAAGCGTGCTGAGACAGAACTTGCAGAAGCCAGACTTCATGCCAGAGAAGTAAGCAAAACCAACTCTGAGTTAAAGGCCAATTTGAGTCATGAACTGAGAACTCCATTAGGTAACATAATTGG
>JASMTL010000181.1:0-6008 GCA_041694315.1 Methanosarcinaceae archaeon
ATGTGGCTATTAAAGCATTGAGCGCCCACTTTGCGCCCGACGTAGGCTATGAGCTAGCTCATGAAATAGTATGTAATATGCGCCCGTGGATTAGGGATATGCTATACATGCAGCATATTATGATTAACTGCGAGGAATGTAAATAAACATTCCTCTTTTATAAGGGGGGCCCATATACAATAACGGCTTTGTGTATAATTTCAATCCCTCTAAGGTCTGATTATAACCAAGATGGATTTTATCTTATTTTAGGCTTATTGAGACGAATATAATTCAACAAAAAAGTGTGTAATTGCGTCTCCAGTTACGTTTATTCAAAAAAAGCAATTCAATGAATAGTCTGCAAATGTAGCAAAAATTCAAAATCCAAATTGCTCATTTTCGTGGATCTTTAATTTGGAAGTAGCTTTATAAACATCCACGAAAATGTCATAGAAACATCAGATTATAGTATCAATATTTGTTTTTCTGGAGCCCATTTCATCAAAACCAAGATACTTCTTATCCTTGACATGATAAAAAAAGACGCAATCAAAATCTTCGTCAATGAGTTCTTTTACTTCTGACCTTACCTTTATGTATTCAGCTTTTGTAAGCTCTCCTTCAAAGACACTGTTTTGAACCCAATTGAGGTACTGTTTAAGGAATATACGAACCTTATTCAGACGATCAATCCCCACATCATATACAGCAATCACATACATATTACCACCACATCACTAGTGGCTTATACTCCTCAACTCCGAGGATGTGCTTTGAAAGTTTATAAAGTTCCAGCCTTATAAGCCTTTTATATGAAACTTTACGGTTGAGACCTTTATGCTTGATTGTTGTTCCCAACTTATCGTTATACTCCTGCAAAAATATCTTCTTTCCTTTCTCACTAAGAAGCATATCCCCGATCTCGCCTCTGAAACAATTGTCATCAAGCATATTTTTATTGACTAGTTTCATAATAATCCTGTCAATAATAATTGGTTTGAATATCTCACTTACATCAAGAGAAAGGGAAAAACGCCTTTCAAACGGTTCATGAAGGTAGGAAATTGTCGGGTTCAACTGCGTATTATAGATTTCCGAAAGAACAGTAGTGTACATCAGGGAATTACCAAAGCTTATTAAGGTGTTCATCTTATTTTCCGGAGGCCTGCGGGTTCTTTTAACAATCATATACTCTTCAGGAAGAATCTCATCCAATGCCTGATAATACAGGTCGCGCAATCTGCCTTCAATATTCATCATTGAGGGTATCGAATCAGTTTCAGGCAGTTTGACAATCTCGGCTTCAATACGCCCTATAAAGTCATTGAGTTGCTGATGATATTCATCATTTCTCGAATAATAACGCAAATTTTTGAGAATATTGCCACATGCACCTTCAATAAACTTACCTGCAAGATACTTCCGCTTTGCATCGTCTAGATAATGGGCAGACTGATTGATCACAAGGTCACCGCTTATCAAAGTCTCCCTTGGGTACATACTACCCTCATAAAAACCGTAGTAATTAAAGAAATGTATAGGGATTCCATTTTTAGCAAGATATGAAACCACCCCTGAAGAAAAAGATAATTTGCCGTATGCATAGATGGAATAAATCTTGTTTATGGGCAGAAGTCTTTTTTCCTCCTTATTCTGGAAGTAGACAGTGTTTTCTTTTCTTTTCAGATAACCGTCCTGCAGGATATAATATTCGCTTTTAATAAAATTCCCCCTTCATTCTTCATACTCACTACCACTAAAACAAAATTCATAATAGGCACATTTGGGACAGATCTTTTTTCTTTTCGGGTTTGGCATCTTCCCAAGCACTATTTTCTTTATGTCCTCTATTTCCTGAATAAGAGTTGATTCATTTTCAGGAGTCAGCGTAATATTCTGGGTCTTATTCAGTAGCGGATAATTGATAACACCCGTTGCTTCAATACCTTGTTTCTTAAAATAGTGGAGATAGAAAAGCAATTGTGCTTCATGGGATTTTTCCATTTTCTTTGTCTTTTTGACCTCATGAATCCTGATTGTACCCTTTGTTTCCAAGAAATCTATACTCATGGTATTACCTATTGTAACATCCCTTCTTTTCTTCTTATAACGATCTTCATGAAGTTGCTTGCCAATTTGTACATTTGCATTTTCCTGCTCAAGATTAATATTATGAGAAAAAAGCCAGAGTTTTGTATGGCAGATATGATAGTAAGCAACTTTTACACCAGTTATACGCACTGAATCCGACCAAACGGCTGCAAACGAATTTGGGTCCACATCTGGTTGTTCTGACTCTCTCTTCTTTCCGGAATCAGTGTTTTTCATCTGCCCCATATGGTACACCTTACTCCACTATATCTACACATCCAAATCCCATTGCATTCTTTTCTCCAAATCCTGCATTGTATGCAAAAGCAATAAGTTCGGGATTTGCCTCTACTTCAAAAGTCATGAGACTGCAACGCCTTTGGGTATTACCAATCGATATGCGTTTGGGTTTAACATTGTAGACGTCCAAAACATCAAAATGGTAATGATCCAACGATTGTTTATAGTATTCCTCATAGCGGTTTACTAAATTTCTATATAAATTATCATAGAATTTAGGTTCCTTGGGATAGAGGTCCACCATAACAAGTTTGTCCTGCTTCTTTCTCTGGGTTTTTACGTATATAGGAGAAAGAGTCCTGAAAATACATTTATCTGAAAAGTTAGGTTCTTCGAGCAACTCTATATTCTCAATTATAAAATTCGCTTTCAGTTCACTTTTCCCCAGAAAGAACTCCGGTTGCATTAGTAATCCCTCAGCAAAACTTTTGATAAATCTATTGTCAGGAGATGATATGAAAAAATGAGCTTTACTAAAATTCAAACCCTTATTGTCAGGAATTCTATCCTCTGTAATCAAATTGGAAAATGTATAGAACTTGAAACCTTTGTATCTATGAATTTCATCTGCAAGTTCAACATTTGCAGTTGTCAAACGTTTATATAATATAGAGGCCAGCCCATACTGGTAATCATAATGGATAGGATTGGAAGATAAATTTTTTAAGCTGACTTTACATCGCATATATGACACATGATTAGCATTGTATAAATATTTTTTATGAACATGTCATAGTGATCTCACAATATCCACTAAAGCAAGGGCTTAAAGTACCTTAATACAATTCAGGAGATAACCATGAACAACGCTGATGAAATCATAAAATACCTTGATATGAGCAAGCATCCCGAAGGTGGGTACTTTAAAGAAACTTACAGATCGGGGGAAACAATCAAACACCAATACCTACCGAAAAGATTTACTATAGATCATGCGTTTTCCACGGCAATCTACTTTTTATTAAAACAAGGCGACTTTTCAGCACTTCACACAATAAAACAGGAAGAAATCTGGCATTTTTACAGTGGGGCACCCATTGACATACATATGATACATCCAGATGGTGATTATGAACCGATCCATCTTGGAAACGACATATTAAATGGCGAGATACCACAGGGTATTGTCCCTGCAGGTTCAGTCTTTGGTGCAACAGTGTGTGATAATTCCAAATATGACTATTCACTTGTGGGATGTACGGTTGCACCGGGTTTTGAATTTGAGGACTTTACACTACATAAGAAAGATGAATTACTGGAAAGATTTGCCCAGCACAGGGAGTTAATTGAATCATTGACAAGGGAATAAAACCCCTCTTGTTTGTCCCTTAGTCAATTCGTGAAGATAATGATATTTTAAGATTAGTCACTCCTTCCTATTTTTTATTATTTACCATTATTTAAAAAATCTTTTTTCTTTTTCCCCAATAACCTTCCCCAACTTTTGTACAACCTTTGGCTCCCCCCTATCCCTGTTCAAAGTATCAAGCATTAGTGCCATTCCAATAAGTAAAAAATCTGATAAACGATATTCAAAATTCGCAGAGGGGGTCGAAGTATCCGGACAGTGGAATACAGGTACATCATTGACATCCAGTCCATAATACATATGTTCCTCATCCGAGCCGATCATGCGAAAACCGCATGAAACATAGAACCTACCTGCAGCGTAGTGGTGTGGAGACCTATAGGAAGTAGTCACATAAACACGGCTGTATCCCTTATAACGGGCATGCTCAATGATGCAATTGACCAATCTGTGGCCGTGCCCCCTGTTTTGCTGGCGGGAAAAAAGAAGCAATATATAGATAGCATCCCTGGCATCATATGCATAGGCTACAGCCCCTCCCCAGGAAAATCTGCGGGACTGCATTGCAAATTCGCAGTCATGGAAATAATCCAGCAGTGAGAAACTGTCATAGATTGCCCAGGAAGCATCGATAGCCTCCTTGCAACAGGCCACACGGCCGATGTCCCTGTCTTTGGCTAAATGCATAAAACACCTTAAAAGAAATTAGGAAGGCAGCAAGCATAAATGTTGTGGTGGAATAGCAAAATTGAAGTGAAAAAAGAAAGGAGGAAAACAGGAAAGAGCGGGAAATTAGTCTCCTATATCCTCCGAAGCCCTGCCAAGAGCTTTCAGGAATTCAATGGCTATCCCCAGCCCTTTCTGGAAATCCTCATCTCCCATCTCACGAAGTGCACCATACATCCCCACCTTTGGCGGGTTCATCAAAGCCCGATCCATATCAGGGTCCTGCATACTCCTTTCCAGTACATCCACAAGATCCGTACTGGCAACCCCGTTGAGCAGTTTTAGCAGGGGAGTCATCACATTCGCAACACCGTGGACCGTCTCATCATTTAAGTAACTCTGCATGATACGGGCAGTCCTGACAATATCCAGGAAGGCGTCGATGTCTGCCTGTGTCATTCCTATATTAACATTCTCTATATCTTCAGCCATACCAATCACCTCACATCAATGCCTTAATACTCATGTCCCAGTGCAGGTAGTAATACATCCGGTACAGATACCAGCCAAGCTGAGTGGTATCGAACGATTGGGGCGGGTTATTGTAACTCCAGGTTGCAATGTATGCTCTACCGGCATGGGCATCAGAGGCCATGTCTGTAATTATCGGGCAACCGGTCTCACCCTTGTACTTCGATTTGATATTGTTGCCATTGATCGTATTGATAAGATTGTGGGATACCACCTGTGCCTGATAGTGCGCACCAATTCCCGTTTTCATGATATCGGCCGGACCATTGTCCCCCACAACATACACATTATCCTTATCCCCGACAGGACCACGATATTGTAATGTTGTTTTATCCGCGGCAATCCACCCTTTTTCATCTGTAAGACCCGAATCCAGTACAGCCTGTTGTGGTTTGTGGGGAGGAACCGTGATAAGCAGGTCATAGTTTTCCTGTCTGCCATCGGTAGATTCAACCATCTTGTTTGCAGCATCAACCTTACCAAGCTGGAACTGCCTGATATCCTCGATTCCTTTTTCTTCAAGACGACCGGTAACCAGTTTGTTAAACTCCGGCGGACCTATTGGTTCCATGGGCCAGAGAAGCGTCAGCTGCACATCATCCCTGATATTGCGTATATCTCTCAGGTAACTCTCCAGCAAAAAGGAGAATTTTACCGGCGCACCGGGGCAGGGTATCGGCATCCTAGAAACCGAAACCACTATCCTGCCACCTTTGAAATTGCGGATAAGCTCCCCTACTTCCAGGGCATCATCCATAGATGTATAGAATGTATTCAGATCATCTTCAAGACCCTGCACACCGGAAGCATCCGGTCTTGCACCCATTGCGATCACAAGATGATCATAGGAATACTTTGTACCGGATTTGGTCGTTACCTGTTGCCTGTTCAGGTCAATATCCGTGACTTCACCCTGATCACCAAAACGACTCTTAATCCTGGGACTCAGTGATTCTTTCCTGGGCCTGACCAGGTCCTCAGGGGTGTATAACCCAAAGGGCAGTAAAGTAAAACCACCCTGGTTAACTCCCATATCGTTCCTGTCAAGCACTGTAATTTCAAGTTCATCCTTTGCAATTTTACGCCTGAACTCACGGGCCAGTGTGTTTGCAATCACCGCACCCGCATA
>JASMTL010000182.1:0-3453 GCA_041694315.1 Methanosarcinaceae archaeon
TTCTTAGCTTTGCTGTATTCGGTAAAAATGCAATCAAAACTAAGAACGTATGAGATTATTCCTAACAAGAATATATGCTTTCCTATCGGAACCGTCCTGGCTGTAAACCAACTTTACGAAATTCTAGATCTTCCTTCAGTTTTTGGTAAACACAAAAAGAATGGAATTGACATCAACAACCTGCTCAAAGCTCTTGTAAGTTACAAACTGACGGATAATTTCAGCATAAGTAAAGCTCATGAATGGATTAATCGGGAGGAAGTCCTTGATATTTTTACTCTTCCTGAATTCAGTGAAAGAACTCTGTACAGGGTTCTTGAAACCCTGGGAAATAATCGTGAAACGATTATTTCCGATATCCAGGATAGACTGTTTGCAAGATACGATTTCGAACATACCAATATCAACATGGACTGGACCAGTATCGTATTACATGGTGATAAATCACCACTGGGTAAGCATGGATACAGTCGTGACCACAGGCCAGATAAGAAACAGATCACACTGGGTATAAGTGAACTTGCTGATCCTATCAATGTTCCTGTGGGTATTACAGTGGAAGAGGGAAACGTGAATGATCAGAAACATTTCGAGAAAACGTATCAACAGGTCAACAGAAGACTGAACAAAGGTTCTGTTGTAGTTTTTGATAAAGGTGCTCATAGTGTAGACAATACTTCCTTGATAAGAGAAGATGAGATGCATTATCTGACTGCAAGGAAACTGAACAAAAGTGATGATAAGAAAATAGCAACATTCTGGGAATCGTCTCCTGAATTGATTAATGCAAAGAATGGAATATACGGGATCAAGATAGTAAAACCAAGTAGTGTCAACTACTTCTATTTTTCAAAGAAATTGCAGAAGGAACAACTTGATTCCAGAGCAAGAAAGGTTATGAGGCAGATAAAACAGGCAAAAGATATACAGAAATCCATTGATAAGAATAAGAAACTGCCCAAGAGATTCAGGATCAATAATGCACTTGTTGATGTAACTTATTCTTTGCAGACAAAACTGGTGAATATGGATGAAAAGGAGTGTATCAAACTGCTGGAGGAGAAGGTGATTACAGGTAGAGAAGGATTTTTCTGTCTGAAATCAAGCAGGAATTTGACACTAAAACAGGCTCTTTCTACATATAGAAAGAAGGATTCTATTGAGAAAATCATCAATTCGCTGAAGAATGAGATTGAGATCAAACCATTGCGAGTGTGGACGGATGCTAGCGTTTATGGAGCTGTGATTATTGGATTCATTGCGCAACTGTTCATATCGCTGATGCGATATGAGTATGATGAACTCAAATCTAAGTCTACAAAATTCATTAAAAATAGCTTATTGAATTTGACAGTTACCGTGGATTACATGAGAAATAAGGCAAAAAGATACATTTACGCTAACTTTGATGCTATAAATACACTGATTTTAAGGCAAAAAGGGATGAAATCGTAGAAATTGACTTGAATTATTTAATACTGTCAAATGGTTTTTCCTGACAAAAAAGTGAAATTTTTAGGTTGGAAGAGGAGACGGTTTCTTCAGCAAGGAGTGGATACTGTCAAACTTGGGTTGCAGGTTTTACACCATATTCCACCCTTGATTCGCGCACAAAAGCATTTATTGAACGACTTTATTCACTCCGCCATCAATATGGATTCATGCAAGGAAATCTTGGAGGAGCAATAATCACATCTGCAATCCCGAAGGATTTTGAGATGATGCCACCCGCCTCTGATAACGGTATCAATGCAATTACATATTACATGATGGAAGAAGGGATGGAGGCTGTAGGCTCTGTTAGGATCCTTGGCAATAATCCATGTGTTCGATGCAGATTTGGAGACGAATGTGACATGAGCGGTATCAAGATGATGTTTGGTCCAGATGCAACAAAAGAGTCTGTAGGAATAAACAAATTTGAGGACCAACCTGAAGCTGTCAATGCCGCAAAAGAACTGGGCAAGAATATTGCAGAATACCTGAAGTCAAAAGAATAAACCAGGAATGCTTACAGTATATTTTTTAAACGCTGTGTACAATGTTTTACTGTGGTATTTTTGAATAGTATCATAAATAGTTCTTGTCAAAAGGAGATAAAAATGACAGAAAACAATATTACAGAAGATTTGAGAAACATGGCCTCTGAGTTAGGTGTAGATTTTATCAGTATAACCAATAAATCCTGCTTTGAAGATTCAGATTATACTGGAAACAAACCCCAGGATGTAATGGAAAATTTACAATCAGTAATAATCCTGGGGGTTTCTGTACCACGAGGAGCTTTTGAAACCTTACCAAAGGGCAGAGGCGAATATACAAATACACTTATGGCAGCTACAACTACATTGAGGGTCATTGCATTCAAGTTAGCCAAACTTATTGAAAAAGAAGGTTATATGGCAACGATTGCTCCAAGTGAAGGAAGTGAGTACGGTTACTGGTATGCCAATCGTGAAACACTTAAAGCAGATTTATCTTTCAAATATGCTGCTTATCGTGCAGGCGTGGGAAACTTTGGCATGAATCATCTTCTGATAACAAAGGACTTTGGACCTAAAGTACGTATGGCTGCGATACTGACGGATGCACCATTGGATACAGAAGAAAAGGCCGAGTTGCCATTTATCAATGATGCATGCAGTGAATGCATGAAGTGTATCGAAATATGTCCGGTTGATGCTCTTACATCAGAAGGGGTCATTCATAGAGAAAAATGCGCTGAGTATATGTTTAATGTTCTTGGCGGACTTCGGTGCGGACTATGCATTAAAGTGTGCCCGTTGAACAATTTTTAATTAATTCAAGTGGGGGTTTTTCTGAAAAGATTAAAGATTAAAAGAACTCAAACTGAGTTCCAATTAATCTTTGAATAGCACCTGAACCCCCTACATGAATTGCAGCAGATCGGAGATATCCGATCACTGGACCTTTGCCTGGACCTCTTCTGCGAATTCCCTTGCCTTCTGTACACGAGATTCGTCAGGCTGTCCCTTGGTAGAAGGACCCATCTCACCGAATTGTTTCATTTGTGGATCATCGGATTCCAGCAACATGTCGATTACAGGTTGTGCCAGCTCACCCTGGCATTCAAATGTACCAAGATAATTCCCACTGGCTGCAATATCCTTGCAGGAGCCGGTCCATGAATGAATGGCTTCGAACCCTTCAGGAACAGCATGGGTCATGAAAAATGCTATGTTCTTACCAGCTACATTCTCTTTTACAAATTCTGAAACCTTCTCTGGAATGTTGAATTGCAGCACCGGAAAACCCACAAACACAAGATCATAACCTTCAAAGTTGCTTACATCTTCGATGTTCTTGATATCCTTCTCCCCGGTTATTTCCTCATAAATTGCTTCAGCTATCTTCCTTGTATTTCCTGTCTGTGTCATATATGTAACTAATGTTTTCATATAGTTCCCCCTATCATTACCAAAAAATTACTTG
>JASMTL010000183.1:0-5856 GCA_041694315.1 Methanosarcinaceae archaeon
TCTAGCAAAGTATCTTCTTGATACTAAGTATTATTAGGATACTGGTTTATATAATAGAAGGTTTCTAACTAGATACTATGAAAGATTGCACCCTTTACAAGATGATGGACATAATTGGCAAACGCTGGACGCTGTGTATCCTACTGGAATTGCATAAAGGAGATAAATACCAGAAACAGTTCAATGAACTCAAATCAATGTTGGGAGATATCACACCAAAAATGCTGTCTACCCGCCTGAAGGAACTTGAGTCACATGGACTTGTCGAAAAGAAAATTGATTCCTCGGCCATCCCTGTAAAATCCTTCTATTCGTTAAGTGAAAGTGGACAGGAATTTATCGAAATAATCAAGGAAATCAAGGGATGGGGTCTCAAATGGAAGTTTGACAATCCGCTTTGCAGTGTTTCCGATTGTAAGTATTGCGGTGTTGGAAAAACAGCCGGGAACTAAAACTGTAATTGTTACCGGGCGGATATTTCCAATATTCCCCTTGCAGCCAGGATTCCGGTTGCAGAAGCATTAACTATGTCTCTGGACAATCCTGCTCCGTCCCCGGCTGCAAACAGGTTCCTGGTACTTGATTGCATATTCCCGTCAACCTGTATTTTCATGGAATAAAACTTGACCTCCGGAGCATAGAGAAGGGTGGAGTCGCAAGCCACACCGGGGATGATCCTGTCAAGGGTTTCCAGTCCCTCTATGATATCCATAACTATTCTGTGCGGCATGGCCATTGAAATATCTCCTGGCGTTACATCTTTTAGGGTATTCACCACCGGATTTCTTGTAAGACGCGCTTCAGTGGAACGCCGCCCTCTTCTCAGATCTCCCATTCTCTGGAGGACAGGTTTGCCTCCTCCTATGGTGGTTGCCAGTTTTGCCACCGACCTGGCATACTTTATTGTGTTTTCAATGGGTTTTGTCAGTTCGATATGTACCAGGAATGCGAAATTGGTATTCTCAGAAACCGTGTCATGCATTGAATGCCCGTTGATGGCAATGAATCCTTCATACTCTTCCCTGACAACAAAACCGTGTTCATTGGTACAGAAAGTACGTATGAAATCGTCATATTTGCGGGTCTGGATGTGGAATTTCGGATCACGGTTAATTTTGGTTACAGGGTCCATTATAATTCCGGGAACTTCAACACGAACCCCGATGTCCACTCCTGCATAACGGGCATCAATTGAATGTTTATCAACGATTTCATTGACCCATTTTCCCCCAATCCTGCCGGGTGCAAGAAGCGTATAACTGCATTCTATTGTCCTGCCGTTATTCAGGTAAACACCCTTGCAGACATTGTTCTCAATCCAGAGATCTTTCACGTCAGTATTCAGGAGAAAATCCACTCCATTTTCATCAAGTCTCTTTTTAAAGTTCCCAATAACAGCAGGTGCGTTATCTGTTCCTATATGCCGTTGTTTTATATCGATGAATTTTGCTCCCACCGACGCAGCCCGGCGTTGTAGTTGTTCTACATCTTCTCCCTTTGGTGAGATCATTTTTTCTGTGGCACCACACTGCAGGAATATATTATCCACATAATTCACAAGTTCCCATGCCTTTTCCTGATCATGAGTGAATTCTAAAAGATCTCCTCCGATATCCGGTCTTAAATTCAGGGTCCCGTCAGAAAATGTCCCCGCTCCGCCAACTCCACACATGATATTGCAGGGGGTACAGTGCATACAGTGTTGAACGGATTCCATAGGACAATGCCTTTTTTCGACATCCCTGCCTTTGTCAATTACCAGGATTTTCAAACCATGACCGGAAAGTTCATTGGCTGCAAACATCCCGGCAGGTCCGGCTCCGATAATAATTACATCGTATAGGTTGTCTACTGCCATAATATTGTCTTTCTCCTCATATAACTGAATTTTTATGATTAAATAGTTGTCCGTATTTTCATCCGGCGTTTATTTCCCCCAAATATATTGAAAGTGCTGGTGGAAAAGTTCAACATAACACCGATCACTACTGTAGAAGAAAATATGGCAATACTCTTAAAATGAACTCTTAAAAATGGAGACAGGACCCTTTCCGGGTCAATTGTTTTTTTAATCGATCTTTATATGAGAAAAGTCCTTCTCCTGCCTCATCAATGATGGGGAATCAGTTTGGCAGAAGTAAATTGAGTTGAATAGTTGCACTGAAATAAATAAAAGAAGAACGAAGAATGAATTACATCATTCGCAACTTTTCAATTCTGTTACATAGTCATAGACAAAAGCAGCCACTAAAGCTCCAACTATTGGTCCGATGATATAGATTGGGAACTGCCACCAGAAGTTCGTACCTCCCAGCATAAACTCGGCAAGATACGGTCCGAAAGTACGGGCAGGGTTAAGCGATGATCCTGTTATGTTCCCAACAACAATTATGTCCGCAGCAACTACAAGACCGATTGCCAGTCCTGCAAAACCTGCTGGTGCTCTTTTGTCGACAGCTGAACCCATAATTGTCAGCATCAGGAAGAAAGTTGCTACTGCTTCACAAAGTATTGCCTGACTATAGCTGACACCGTCAAACATTGCAGTTGCCCCCAGGCCAGTATCAACTGCACGGGAACCTAAAATTGCCACAATTGTAAATGATGCAAGACTTGCGCCTATTAACTGAGCAACGGTGTAACCTATCATATCCTTTGCAGGAAAACGTCCTGTGGCCCACAGTGCAATGCTCACTGCAGGATTGATATGTGTACCCGATATGTGCCCAAATGCATATATCATTGCAATTATCGCTATGGCAAAAGCAATGCCTATAGCAAACCAGGCTTCGATGTTTAGACCAACATTAAAAGAATTCTCCGGGATCCGGTTCGCACCTTGCACCAGCAACATAGCGGTCACTACAGATCCGGTACCAAGGAACACCAGCACATAGGTACCTATGAGTTCAGCAATGGACCTTTTGAACAAACTTATTTCTGACATAAAGACACCTCTCAAAATAAGATAGTGTTCAAAGAAGGCACACTATCTCTAGGCTTTTCACACTGCTTCCTTCCAGTTGCAATAGTTGCACTTGTAATCAAAGTAGTTTGCAGTGCAGAACTTACACACCCTTGCCGGGGAGTGTGGGTCCTCCTTATGCAGAGAAATTATATTCGTCATGAGGGTTGCGGTTACAGGCTCACTTGTGAGCAGGCATGGGAAGTCAGCAAGCATCATAAGGGAGGAGAAACGGACAGTTATCGCACATGCAGGATATGCATAACGCTGCGGGTTATTTATCACATCATTGTTTTCGATCGCACTGTAGTCAATAGGTATGCCCTGGACTACCGATCCGGCTCCCCTTGGTTTGTGGTCGATAATGCGCTCACCCTTCTCGATCAGGTCTATGAAATCCACGTTATGCAACTCTGCTGCAGCATCCCTTGCAGGATTGGTGAGGACATAATTGTGGAATCTCTTTACCAGCAGATCATTGACCATCATTGTAGTGAAGCCATCCATCCAGAGAATTTTAGTGGTAGCACCTGCTGTAGCATCGGTAGCGATTGTCAGTGGAGAATACTCGTTTTTGAACTTGCCCATTGCACTTTCTAGTGTGTCATAGAGCACACCGCTGACAGCTTCCAGGATAGCCATCGTCATATCATCTTTTGTCATATTGAACATGGACTGAGATATGTGGTGCGCAACGTCTCCTACACCATATGCAGGAACGGTTACTATGTTTCCGTAGAAGATTTCCTCATCCATTGCAGCTTTCACAGTGCCTTCCATTTTTTTCCGATATCCTTCCATATATTTTTTGACATCGAAGGAGGTGTGGCCATGCTGCTCCATGAGAAGTGCCTGGGCTTCCACCGGCGTATCGTATATCATTTTGAGCATTTCAATTTCATCTTTCACTGCATCGGCAGCAGTCTTGCCTTCTTCCAAAGATGTCTGGAACTGAGCACCAATACCGTACGAGGTATTCATACCCCAGGATTTAGAGGAGAGTATTGTGCGCTTGTGATCATCAGGGATGTCCAGGTTCTGAAGAATCCTGTTGACGACATTGCTGGTACTTCCGGGACTGAATGCAAAATCCACAACACAGGTCGGACCATAGAATCCACCATATCTTCTTATTGATTCCTTCCCTATAAGGGCTTCAGCTTTTCCAATAGCATCAACAAATTTCTCGACGGATGCCCTGAATGCCGGGTCTTCATCATAGAGAATTTCAAGGACAGGGGGTGTCTGGTAATGCTCAACGAAGGGATCATCTTCCGGCCTAACTGTGTCAGTAAGGGATGTCAGGACATTATAGTGAGCATTGACCGAATTAATATGCAAATCGAATACTTCCTTGCTTTGCTCACCCTCTGGAGACATCTGATTGACAGCATCCACATACGGTTTTGCGTCAGTCACTTTGAACTCTGTTCCTCTTTTATCTTTAATCGTGCTTATAACAGCCTTCTGTGCATTTATGGCCTCTCTGGCCATCTTGTCGTATATTTTCTTCACTTCCTATACCTCCACTAATAGGTTTCATAAAAAAGTATATCCTGAATATATAAAAAATTTACGGTATAGTTTACCGTAAAATATAAAGTATACCATGTAACTTTATTTTATACCTCTAAGTGGAGATAGCTCAGAGTAGAGAAACACATATATTAATATAGAAAATATATGGAGCACATATGCCGACTGAAGGATATTCGAGTACAACAATCAAAACCCCTGTATATGACATGTTAAAAAAAGTTGCAAAGGAAAGAGGAGTTTCTATTTCCGATGTTATCGAAGAAGCAACAATTGAAATGGGCGACCATGCACCTGAACTGGAGAGCATCGACTCGATATCAGCTGAAATGCAACATCTGATTAGCACCACTCAAAAAATGCAGGAAAGAGCGATCCGTAAAGTCGACAGAATAATCAGTGATTTTAAGAGGTCAAAGGAAAAATACCAGACACTCGTTGAAACAAACCCCGACCTTGTGTTCTCCATTGATCCTGCAGGAAACTTCACCTATGTCAATCCAGTGAGCTATGACTACCTAAAAATAAGCCCAGGTGAAACAATTGGACACAATATACTGGATTTCGTTCATAAAGATGACGCTGAAAAACTGGAAAATATTATTGAGAATCTCAAGAACGGGAATAAGAGCACAGGGATGCTGAAGTTCCTTGATGACGAAGGACACGATAAATATTTCAACATCAGCATCAGCCCTTTGATGAAGAACGGCAAGGTCCTAGAAGCGGTTGGTGTAGCAGATGACCTTACAGAACATCAGAGGATGATGGATGAGATCGCTTATCTCAAACAATTCAACGAAAGCATTGTCCAGAATGCGCCACTTGGTATTGTCACTTTTGACAAAAAAGGAAATATAACATATTTCAATGAAGTATTTCCAAAGTTGCTTCAGTGCAGCGAGGACAAGCTCAGGGGCGGAAATGTGTTTCATGATGCTGTTGACGGCAGACTTGAAGAGTGGTACAGAAGATGCCTTGATGGCGAATATTGTGAATACAATGGTGCCTGCAGCATCAGTGAAAATGGATTAAAACGAATGTACCACAAATGGTTTTCACCAATCAAAATAGGGAGAGAGGTTATAGGTGGTGTCTGTATAGTAGATGATATCACTAAAAAAGAAAGTTCAGTAGTTCTCTAATTTTACCTCCATCTTTTTCCTACCCCTATTGAATTACCTTAAACACTGCACTACTAGCTGAATCCTTAACTTTCTCCTAAGCCATTCTTCAACAAACAAAATAAATCTGGCAAACCTGAACTTGTCTTCATCAATGGTTATTGGACCTGGTTTTACGATTGTAAAATGCTTTTTCTGGAGATATATCCATACATTTCTGAGCAGGAACGA
>JASMTL010000184.1:0-3282 GCA_041694315.1 Methanosarcinaceae archaeon
TTTCGTATTGATGCTGCCTACAAGAACCATACGGGCAATTTCCACAGTCTCGTCATCGGTAATACGCAAGCCGCCTACAAATTCGGGTTTCTTGCCCATCTGCTCCATTTTTTCAGTAATTTCAGGTCCGCCGCCATGTACGATTACCGGATGTATTCCCACGAATCTGAGAAGCACAATGTTCTCAACAATTGCACTCATTATTTCGGGGTCTACCATTGCGTGCCCTCCAACCTTTATCACCATAAATGAATCATAGAATTCACGAATGTAGGGAAGGGCTTCAATCAATATATTTTCCTTCTTATACGAGCCTTCTGACATAAAGGCTACATAGGAAAACAATGCTTTAAACTTTTTGTAAAGAAAAATAGATAAACAAGGGGATAACCCCTATATGAGTATAATAAGAAAGTAATAGAAATAATCAGACTTGCTCAAGTTTGATTATGCCTGGTTTTTCTTTTCTTACAAAAGGCTTGTTGATTTTGTCAGGCATCCAGTCTGGTTTGTTCTTGGGAGCATCAACTTCCTCTTTCCAACCATAGAAAACATGGACTTTCTTGGTCCCCCTTTCACGGAGCATAATTTTTTCAGGGTTTTTCTTGGTGCCTTTACCCCGGTTTGCAACTTTAAGAGCTGCCTGCCTTGGTTGCTTTCCTGTAAATACCCCATGTTCGTTTCCTTTCTCATCCCTTAATACAAAATTTCTCGGTTCTGACTTAGACATTTAATCACCTTGTCCACCGTTACCGGTTATTGATTAATTGTAATGTTGTTATATATATAATTAACTTTTAATGTTGCCTTTTGCTAATGATTTAATCCAAAATTGACCAAAAGAGTTAATGCATAGTAATAATCACATACAATAAATTCACCAACAAAACATTTACATGCGATGAATAAGTCTCAATTGTAGTTTTAAAATACCCCCAATTCATTTTACTTAATCCGTTTTGAGGTCATTTATATGGAACTCCCAGTATTAGAATTACCAGATGTTCAGGCAGATAAACCAAAAGTACCTATCAACCTTACCAGAGTCGGTGTGACCGATGTGAAAAAGCTGGTAGAGATCAAGAGAAAAGATAAAAGACCAATTGTCCTTATATCTACTTTTGATATTTTTGTTGATCTGCCCTCAGACAGAAAAGGGGCAAACCTTTCACGTAATTTTGAAGCTATCGACGAAGTTCTCGAAAAGGCAGTAAATATGCCCGTCTATGAGATAGAAGAACTTTGCGGCGATGTTGCACAGAATCTTCTCACAAGACATGAATATGCAACTCAGGCAGAAGTGATTATGAAAAGTGAGTATGTGATCAAACGTGAATCACCTGTGAACAAAATGCAATGCCAGGAAGTTGTCGACATATTCGCAGAATCCATCGCAACCCGTGATGAAGAAAACAACATCGATGTCAAGAAACTTATTGGTTCAGAAGTTGTAGGAATGACCGCATGCCCCTGTGCACAGGAAATTATGCAGGATAAGGCCATGAAAGAACTTACAGAACTTGGAGTGGATGAGAAGACCGTATCCCTTTTCCTCAAAAGGATGCCAATGCCAACCCACAACCAGCGCGGCAGAGGTATCATTTCTATCCAGACTAATTGTGATGTCGAAGTGTCCCTGGAAGAAATAATAAAAATTATCGAAACATCCATGAGTTCAAATGTATTCGAGTTACTGAAGCGTCAGGACGAAGCTTTTGTGGTAGAAACCGCTCATAGAAATCCAAAATTCGTGGAAGACTGTGTAAGAACAATGGCACAGAAAGTTGTAGAAAAGTTCCCTCATTTACCCGATGATGCTGTCGTTACTATTAAACAGATAAATGAAGAAAGCATACACAGACATAATGCATTTGCAGAAAGGGTTGCGGATTTCAGAGATCTTAAAGATGAGATTGCTAATAGTTAAAGAAGGCAATATAAATGGAACCTATAGAAACATCTGACATCGATGGACATCCTCTTGAAAAAGGCATGGTGGTGAGATACCTCAATACCGGGACCGTAGGAGAGATCATCGATATAAAGGAGGACGATGAAGGCACATGGGCCCTGCTGGACACTACAGACCTTTACTACAGGGTCGATACGTTGAAAGTATCAGGAGAAAAGATAGAAAAAAAGGGAGAAAAAGAATATAGTGCCAGCGATGTCAAGGATTACCTGCTCAGCCAGGACGAGGAAACTTCTTCAGGAAATCTGGAGAATGTGTATCAATCCACCGGTGGAGGCTAATTACAATAAACCTTCTTTCTCAAGCAATGTAAGGGAGCGCATCCATTCACCCCGGGGCTCCCTTGAGGTCCCTACCACAAGCCTTTTTTTATGCCCCAGTTCCTCAACCACTCCCCTTGCCTCTATTAGTTCTCCCGCTAATGCCTGACCCGCATACGTATGTGTATATGAGAGGATATGATCTATCTCCTCATGATCAATTTTATACAATGCAGGATTATCAAAAGCAAATGTCGCATCTGTAACAGTGGCCTTTATTTGTATATGCTCGGTATCTATCCCCCTTTCCAGAGGCTGATGTATCTGACCCCAGTCTCTTGTGAAAAGGAGGTCAAAATAGGTACCATCCACCATTCCACGATTTCCTTTTCTTAATTCATGCAGAAGAAACTCATCATATGATATTTCAGGAGAGCGTTTTCTGTAAATACGTTGCCACATGTTTTCATCGATTGCCTCAACAGGGGAATCCGATAATTTTGCTCTGTTTATGGCATCACGTGCTTTAAACCACGCAGGCCCGTAAACCACAAAATCAATATCCGACATTTCATTTTGTAAGCCCGGAAGGATTGAACCCGTAACGCCCTGTTTGCTCATTGGTATGCCGGCATCAGAAAGCACCCCAACAATCGTTTTGATTCGCTTATCCAAGTCAACTACTTCAGGTAGTCGGTCGACAGGGTTGAGAATTTCTGAAACTCTTTCCTGTGGGATTATATGTACATCAGCTATCCAGTCCGGGTGGTGCTTGCGCATGTAATCAAAAGAATCTTCGAAATCGTATTTACTGTACTTGATCCCTTTTGCAAAACGATCCCCCGCCTCATCCGGAGCATACCTCAGTATTCCCCTTACACCGGTGGGATGGAAATAATCTACTACCGAAAATAAACAGTCTTCATCCGTGCGTACAAAATCCCTTAATCTGGTCCTGAGCATCCATAACCTTCCTTTATAAAATGCAAGAGTGAAATCATGATAAATAAATTACAGGTGTCTGAGCAAGGCAATTTCATTGCAATCCGG
>JASMTL010000185.1:0-11463 GCA_041694315.1 Methanosarcinaceae archaeon
CGATTTGCCGTCTTTAGCATGGCAATACGCATAGACACATCCTGTGGAGTGGAAGCCATCAGCTCCTGTACTTCCGCATATTCAACACCACTACTTTCAATGATATTAGAAAATGTGCGGATGGTATCACTTGTTGCATGTTTGAAATGCCCGGTGTCGGTCACTATCCCGGTCATAAGCCCCACCGCAGTGCGGTTCATAATAGGGGCACCCATACATTTCAGTACATCATAAACTATTTCTGCAACAGATGTCTTGTTGCGGTGCAGATAAAATGCTGCATTCTCTGTAAGAGCAGTTGTTGCGTGATGGTCAATCACGCCATAGTGACATAATTCAATATCATTCAATTGTGCAATTGTTGAAGTATCTACCACAACCGTAAGATCGTAGTCTTCGGGGTTTGGGTCTTCCACAACATCAATCTCGAGTTTGTCAACCAGCAAAGAAGCAACTCGGTTGCAACCATCAACCAGTCCTACTTTGCCCCCGATAGCTTCAGATAGAGCAAAAGAACTGCTTACAGCATCTGGATCCGCATTGCGGTGACATAGATACAGAATATTATGGTAGTCAAGAAGTTTGTTGTAGAATCCCTCTTCATCTACTTTCATTTCAACCTCTACCTATCACTACCTGCAATTGTGCCGGCAAATGATAGTTGGCAGACAGGTCAGGCTCACTGTGCCTGATAACCGCCCTGGGTACCCATGGCCTGTTTGACCTGTTCCTGAAGCTGGTTGAAACGTTTGGAGATGCGTTCTTCCTGACGAGAAATAGACTGCAATCTCAGGGAAAGAGTTTCATTTCTCTCTTTGAGCTTTTCAATAGCATCATCCTTGGTAGTACGTATCTGCATATCCCCAACAGTCCTGTAGACAACTGCATCGCCGGATAACTGCTCAAGTTCTTCAAGAGCGTTTTCCGTTTCTTTCAGTGTACTCTCGATCTGGTTTTTTTGCATGGCAAGCGTCTGGGCCTGTTGCTGAACCTGCTGCAACTGTGCCAGCTGGTTCTGGACCTGTGGGGGTAGTTCTGAACTCATTTTAGTTTCACCTGAGCATCCAATAAACCTAAAATGATTTTAATGTTTCTATGGTTCATGTATCCTGAAAAGATGTCTGCAGTTGTTTATTATATATAGATTCAAGCAACTTGAGATTCAATCGTACATCACAAGATAGAGGTGGACTCCCAGCAAATAAAAAAGGAACCATAATGCAGCTATGAGTTTCATTGCAACGAACCGATTGAGAATATCCTTGACCCTGCCCATAAAAAGTAATTCTACATATAAGCCCAAGAGAAGGACAAAAAGACCCAATCCATGATGGAAAAGCAATTCTATATTGAAGAACGTGTTAAAATAATCAGTAGACCTTACGCCAGACATAGCAGGATACATAAAGAATATTGTCAACAAAAGCTGTGCAAACAGAGCAAACCCCATTATGCGACAATGGAGTTTAATTTTATTATTGCGAACAAAATATATTGAAACAAGTATAACAATGATCAGAAGTGTTTGAATTATAAGATTCAACATAAAATATCCCCATCCAGGCGTCTTACGGAATAGTGGGACAGGATGATATAAAAAACTGCCCTACAATAGAAATACAAAAAAGAGGTATTACAAACATGACAATGCTATCAAAAAACGAACTTAACAAACTCCTGGAAGGTGAGCAACCTCTTGTTGAAGGGTTTGTGGATGAAGAACTTCAGCTGCAACCCAATGGTATCGAACTTACACTTGAGAGTGTGCACAGACTAAATGGAAAGGGTATCATCGATTTTGATAATTCACAAAGACAAATTCCTGAAAGCATACCTCTTGATTTCAATGAAGAGTGGATTGAGCTTGAAAAGGGCATATACAAAATTATCTTTAATGAAATCGTTAATATCCCAAAAAATCTTGCAGCACTCGCGACACCAAGGTCAAGCCTGATACGTGCCGGAGCGACTCTGGAAACTGCTGTATGGGATGCCGGATATCGGGGCAGAAGCGAATGTTTACTGGTTGTGTATAATCCCAATGGCCTGAAACTGCAGAAAAATGCGCGGCTTATACAACTTGTATTTTATACTCTGCACACAGAAGTGACTGAAGGATACGATGGTAAATACCAGAATGAAAATACCTGCTCACAATAATCTTTTATAAAAATACATGTACCTAGATGTACAGGAGAGTACACATGAGTGAAATTGGCAAATCCGTAAGGATCGAACGCATATTCGATCGCAATACACAAAATGCAATAATCATACCAATGGACCACGGAGTAGGGGCAGGACCTCTAAGAGGACTGACAGACATGCCTGCTACTGTTAATAAAGTCGCTGAAGGTGGTGCAAATGCAGTATTGGGACATATGGGACTCCCAAAATACGGCCACAGAGGATATGGGAAGGATGTGGGATTGATAATCCATCTTTCCGGCTCAACATCCCTTGGCCCCGACCCAAATCACAAAGTACTGGTTACCACCATCGAGGAAGCCATTAAGGTGGGCGCTGATGCAGTATCAGTCCACATAAATATAGGTGCAGATGATGAGGCAAAGATGTTGCAGGATCTTGGAAGAATTGCAAAGGGCTGTGATGAATGGGGAATCCCACTTCTTGCAATGATGTACCCCAGAGGACCCCGTGTAGCATCAGAACATGATGCAGATTATGTGAAACATGCTGCAAGAGTAGGTGCTGAACTGGGGGCAGATATCGTTAAAACAAATTACACAGGAGATATTGATTCATTCAAAGAAGTCGTGGAAGGCTGCCCTGTACCTGTTGTTATAGCAGGGGGACCCCAGATGGAAACAGAAGAAGACCTCCTGCAAATGATACATGATTCGCTGGAGGCAGGCGGCAGAGGTGTTGCAATCGGCAGAAATGTATTCCAGTCACAAGACCCGATTGTTACCGTATCTAAAATATCCCGCATTGTACATGGGGGAGAAACTGTGGAGGAAGTCCTCAACAAATAAAAATTGAAAAGAAGAGAGCAAGACCATGTAAGTGGTATGGCCAAATGAAGATATATTAGGTGGTGGTGGTACGATATGAAATTGGTCTTGCCCAATAAAGTGTATATACAGTCCCCTATAAATACTTTTTTAATAATATCATCATTATGATGAGAAATTGAAAGATATATATACAAATAAATATGATTTAAAAATATTGACAGATCACACATACTCTATAAAATGAGCAAACGTTATTAGATTTTAATTATTCCTAATTATCGTACAATTTTGAAATAATTCGACAGAATTAAATGTTATGGAAATATGGAGAATGAGGTCACTTTCATTGATATCGTACCATTTATCGAGGATTAAATTATGGACAAATATGAGCAGGTTATCGAACTGGCAAAAAGACGCGGATTCCTGTGGAACTCTTTTGAATTATATGGAGGTACGGCCGGATTCTATGACTACGGACCCCTGGGAAGTACCCTGAAACGCAGAATAGAGAACATATGGAGACAATTCTATGTTGTCCGGGAAGGGTTCATGGAAATAGAAACTCCTACCATTGGCATAGAAGACATATTCGTAGCTTCGGGTCATGTAGGTGGCTTCTCCGACCCCTTATGTGAGTGTGAACAATGCAAAGAAGCATTCCGGGCAGATCATCTGATTGAGGACTATGTAGCTGTTGCGGATGCATTGAGTAACGAAGAAGTGGATGAGATAATCAGCAAATATGATATTCACTGCCCGGAATGTGAGGGGAAGCTCGGAAAGGCCAGGGAGTTTAACCTGATGTTTGAGACGAACATAGGACCCGGTAATGGCAGGCCCGGATACCTGCGTCCGGAAACCGCCCAGGGGATCTTCATTGATTTCCAGAGGCTGGCACGTTATTACAGGGAAAAACTGCCCTTCGGTGTAACCCAGATAGGTAAATCATACCGTAATGAGATTTCCCCGCGACAGGGTGTCATAAGACTCAGGGAATTTACCCAGGCTGAGGCTGAAATATTCATCCATCCACAAGAAAAAACCCACCCTGAAATTGCTGCAGTGGAAAATGACCTGATAATACTTTATTCCGACAAAGCCCAGGAAAGAGGCCAACTGGAAGAAATGACAATCCGGGAAGCAATCGACAACAATATTATTGCCCACGAATTCCTTGCCTATCATATTGCTCTTACCAACCGTTTCCTCAAACGTATTGGTATTTCTCCCGACAAACTGAGGTTCCGCCAGCATAAGAAAGATGAAATGGCACATTATGCAATCGATTGCTGGGATGCCGAAATCAAAACAACTCGTTTTGGATGGATAGAAACAGTGGGTATTGCTGACCGGACTGACTATGACCTGAATGCTCATACAAAAATGAGCAAAGACGAGCTGGCTGTCTATATTGAATATGATGAACCTAAAATGGTGAAAAAATTTGCTGTAAAACCGGATATGGGAAAACTGGGGCCCCTGTTCAGGAAAAAAGCGAAGGATGTTGCAGAAACCCTCAAGCAACTCGGACCTGAAGAACTTGAAAAAGATGGCGATATAAACATAGTAGTCAACGGTGAGGAAGTGTCAGTACCAAAAGACGTTGTTTCAGCTGAGGAAGTGGAAGAAAAAATAAGCGGGGAAACTGTGGTACCCCATGTAATAGAACCGTCCTACGGAATCGACAGGATATTCTACACATTGATGGAACATGCTTATGAGACCGAAATGGCCCCTACAGCTGAGGAAGAAAAGGAAGAAGAGCGCATTCTTCTCAAATTTAAGAGTGAAATCGCCCCAATCCAGGTAGCAGTCCTGCCACTGATGAAAAACAGTGATGAACTGGTCAGTAAAGGCAGGCAGATAGTCAGTAACCTCAAGGAAATGGGATTGATGGTGGCTTATGATGATTCGGGAACCATCGGAAGAAGATACCGCAGGAATGATGAAATCGGCACTCCATATTCGGTAACTATCGATTATGAAACCCTTGAAGATAATACCGTTACGATTCGTGAGAGAGATACCATGAAGCAGGTTCGCACCCCAGTAAGTAACCTTGAAGGGAACCTGGATAAATTAATCAGGGGAGAGATGGCGTTTGAGGAGGCCGGAAGACCCCTCTAATACTTTCAACCCGCACTGACAAGTTATTAATAAAAATTATTTGTTATTTCCCTTTAAAGATAAGTAAAGGGTAATATGGTAAAGTACATACAACACCCCCTGATTAAACCCGATTCTGTCGAACAGCGTCTCTATCAGCTTGACCTGGCGGGCAAAGCGCTTTCCTCCTCTACACTGGTAGTCCTCCCCACAGGACTGGGAAAAACAATAGTAGCTCTGCTTGTTATGGCATCAAGGCTGGAGACCACGGGAAAAAAAGTGGTGATGCTATCACCCACAAAACCACTTGTCGAACAACACGCAGCTTTTTTTAGCCAGATGCTAAACCTGGAACCTGAAGAAGTGATGACATTTACAGGAAATCTTCCTCCTGCAAAGAGAGAAAAAATGTGGGAAAAAGGTAAGGTAATAGTATCCACACCCCAGGTTATCGAGAACGACCTGCTCACAAAAAGGATCAACCTTCGGGACGTGGCCCATATAACATTTGATGAAGCACACCGTGCTGTTGGAAACTATTCATATACCTACATTGCAGAGGAATATTTCAACCAGGCAAAAGAACCCCTGTGCCTAGCAATTACCGCAAGCCCAGGAAGCTCTGATGAAAAGATAGCAGAGGTCTGTGAGAGTCTGCATATCGAAAAGGTGGCAGTCAAAACAGAAGACGACCCTGATGTTGCCCCTTATATCCACCATAAACAAGTCGAATGGGTTCACTTAAAATTGCCCGACGAAATGCAAAGGCTTAAAGGTTTGCTCGATAAAGTTCTGGAAGACAGGATCCAAAAACTGGATGAACTGGGATACAGATTGCCTTACGGAAAAAAAACCTCAAAAAAGGAACTACTGGGACTCCAGAGAAAAATGCAGGGGCAACTCAGAAGTGGAAACCCTGATCCTTCCGTATACAGTTCCATATCCCTCATGGCGGAAATCCTCAAAGCAGGCCATGCAATAGAAGTTATTGAAACCCAGGGTGTAGGGGCTCTTGCCAAATATGTGGACCGCCTGGAGAGGGAAGCCTGTACAAAGGGAGCAAGTAAAGCTTCTAAAAGACTCATGGAAGACCTGTTCATGAGGCAATTATCCTATCGTATTAAAGAGTGCGGTGCAGAGCATCCCAAACTTGAGACCGTGTGTAACATTGTAAAAGAACAATTAACCTCCAATCCAGATTCAAGAGTGATCGTTTTTACCAATTTCAGGGATACCGCAGAAATGGTAACAGATGCGCTATCAGAGATTGAAGATATAAACCCAGTGAAATTTGTAGGCCAGAGTTCAAAATACAAAGACAAAGGACTAACCCAGAAACAACAGGTTGAAATCATCGATCATTTCAAGCAGGGTAAATTCAATGTACTTGTTGCAACTTCCGTTGCTGAAGAGGGACTGGACATACCTGCAACAGATCTCGTTATTTTTTATGAACCGATTCCCTCGGAAATACGCAGTATCCAGAGAAAGGGAAGAACCGGCCGCAAACATGCAGGAAGGGTTGTGGTTCTGGTAACAAAGGGAACCCGGGATGAAGGCTACTACTGGAGCAGTGCAAACCGGGAAAAGAAGATGCAGGGCAATATCAGGCAACTCCAGGAAACACTGGCCACAGGTGAACACGAAAATCCTTTCATTAAAGAAAAGCAGCGCAGTCTTGAAGATTTCGACAACCGCGTGGGGCCTGAAGATGAAAACGGACCGGAAGTCGTGGCAGATCAAAGAGAGATACGCAGTACTGTAACACGCAATCTACAAAAAGCAGGTGCATCCCTTAGTGTAAAAACCCTCGAAGTGGGAGATTATATCGTCAGTGAGAATGTCGCTATCGAGAGAAAGGAAACCGGGGATTTCGTGAATTCACTTATTGAGGGGAAGCTCTTTGAGCAGATTTCAAACCTGACACGCACATATGAAAAAACTATCCTGATTATCGAAGGAGAAGGACTATTCAATGCCCGACGTATCAATCCATCTTCCATTTACGGTGCAATGTTATCAATATCAATGGATTTTGAAACAACCATTCTCCATACCAGGGACGCAGAAGAAACAGCAGCCCTCATAATGCAGATAGCAAAAAGACAGCAGGGAAAGGATAAAAAACCTATCAATCCCCACGGGAAAAAGGCTGCTCCGATCCTTTCGAAACAGCAGGAATATATCGTATCCGCAATACCCCAGCTTGGACCACAGGCAGCACGCAACCTGCTAGAACATTTTGGATCTGTGGAAGCCGTAATGAAGGCTTGCGAAGAAGAGCTCAGGGAAGTGAAACTCATTGGTCCTAAAACCGCTGCACGTATAAGAGAAGTGGTTTGTAGCGAATATAAAGGATAAGATCAGGAATTATGTCTTATCCTTTCCAGAATATTCATCCCCCTCTCGATAAGATCAAAAGCATCTTCTACTCTCCGGGAATCTGATTCTGATTGAATATTTTTTGCTATTTCCACAAGTTTGGATTCAATCAATTGCTCAAGGGCATCTGCACCCTGCCTTTCAGCCTGCAATGATGCATCGGACACCGCTTCCTGAAGATGAGTATCAGGTTGCTCCGAAGCAGCCTTTGTTTTGCTTTCAACAGGCTCTGCTTCAAACTCCTCTTTTTTGCCGGTGGATACTTCTGTATCAACAGAAGGGATAGTTTCCTCTACCTTTTCGTCTTGGGCCTCTTCCTCCTCTTCGGCAATATTGCATAGAGGACATAGGACCTGGCCCTGATAACGGAATAAAGGAGAGCCACAAGTATCACAATGTTGTGCAAGCATTGTGCCACCCAGTTCAAGCAATTTGGAAATTCTTCTTATCTTAGCATCGTCATCATCATTTCTTCCCATTATTATCACATCACAACTAAAAGAACAATATGTAGCCAGAATACAACATTCAGTACAGAGAGGTAATAGTCCACCCAGGAATTTAAATCTGACTGAATCGGGCAGCAACTTCCATAAGATAAGATTCCAGCAAACGGGTAAGTTTTTATATGAGATTATTAGTTAGACATACAGAACTAACTCTTATTTTATGCCCTTAATTAACTCAAGGTGATCAAAATGCTGTCTGTTAATACTAAAGATGTTATAGAGCAATGCACACAGGTACTGGAGCACATAGCAAACGATAATTCAGTCCCAAGAAATATCAGGCGCTCCGCAACCGAAGTCGTGGAAAAATTAAACGATGACAGTGAAGCCCTTTTCCTGAGAGCTTCTTCAAGCATATCCATTCTTGAAGATATCAGCAATGACCCCAACATTCCCCTTCATACCCGTACATTAATCTGGAATGTAGCAAGTCAGCTTGAAACAATACCTGTGGATGAATAATTCATCAGGTATCTTTTTTATTATCTAAATAATTCCCAAGAAACATGGATTCTATTACCGGCATCCTTATTGAAAATTTTGAAGAAAAGGATGCTGCACGGGAAAAAGGCCTGGCCCTGTCACGTAAACTTGTAAGAGCATGCCGCACAACTACTATCGCCATTCATCGCAAAGACAGGGATACTGTTGAAAAGAATCTCCTGACTGCCCATAATTATCTCCGGGAAATGAATGAAAACCTGGGAAAATACCCTGAAATCTATTACAAAGGACCTGTGGGACAGGCACAGCAGGAATATGCGGAATGTGTTATCACCTATTCCTTACTGTGTGAAAATAAGTCACTGGAGGAACTTCCAACCCCCAAGCAGATGGAAATCGAAGATTCAGCCTATCTCAATGGACTGGCAGAGGCAGGCGGCGAATTGAGAAGACATGTACTTGATCTGATAAGAGAAGACAAAGTGGCAGAAGGGGAACAATATTTACAGATTATGGATAACATTTATTCGTTTTTGATCATATTTGATTATCCCGATGTAATTACCGCAAACCTCAGGCGACACACGGATGTACTCAGATCCCTGAATGAAAAGACCAGAGGAGATCTGACACACGCATTACAGCAATATAAATTCCAGAAATTAATGACGAATTCTCAGGAAATAAAGCAAATTTAAAAGGGAACTCATATGAAATTCGATCCTGATAAAATAAGAGAAGATGCCAGCGAAGATTTTGACAGGGCCTGGAACGATAGCGCAAAGTATGTCAAAAAGCCCCTGTTCAATGAACGCTACCCCATAACATCAATCAACTATGGTAAGCCTCATCCTGTTTATGATACTATTTCAAAACTCAGGGAAGCCTATCTTCGTATGGGTTTTGAGGAGATGATGAATCCCCTCATTGTTGATGAGCAGGAAGTGCACAAACAATTCGGCCATGAAGCACTGGCTGTACTTGACAGATGTTTCTACCTGGCAGGACTTCCCCGGCCAAATGCCGGCATATCCGATGAGCGTATATCTAAAATAAAAGAAATGCTGGGAGATCTTTCCACAGAAGATATTGATACAATACGAAAGGTCCTGCACGCCTATAAGAAAGGAGAGATCGAAGGCGATGATCTTGTACCGGAAATGGCCGCAAAACTGGACGTGTCAGATTCCCTCATAGTCGAAGTCATAGATCAGGTGTTCCCGGAATTCAAGGAACTGACACCCAAAGCAGGCAAACGTACCCTGCGCAGCCATATGACCTCCGGCTGGTTCATCAGTCTTTCAGAGATTCTCAAACGCCGTGAACCACCATTCAATTTGTTCTCCATAGACAGGTGTTTCCGCCGGGAACAACAGGAAGATGCTGCCAGGCTTATGACCTATTATTCAGCATCCTGTGTTATCATGGACGAGGATGTGACCGTAGATCACGGCAAAGCTGTTGCACAGGCCCTGTTGTCCCAGTTTGGTTTTGAGAAATTCCAGTTCAGGCCCGATGAAAAACGCAGTAAATATTACAGTCCGGATACCCAGATAGAGGTATTTGCATACCACCCAAAACTTGTAGGTTCCAATACCAAATATTCGGATGGGTGGGTAGAAATTGCCACTTTTGGAATATATTCCCCGATACCCCTTTCAAAATATGATATTCCCTATCCTGTGATGAATCTGGGACTTGGGGTCGAAAGGCTTGCCATGATCATCCATGAGGCCACTGACCTGCGGGGCATGAGCTATCCACAGATGGAATTGTACTCTGAATGGGAGATGTCCGACAGCGAACTTGCCAGACATGTCGAAATTGACATGATACCCGAAACTTCTCAGGGGAGGGAAATATTCGAAGCCATTGTAAAGCAGTGTGAGAACCATGCCTCCGAAGCCAGCCCCTGTGAGTTCCCTGCATGGGAAGGAGAAATTGAAGGGCACAATGTAAAGGTTTCAGTCATTGAACCCGAAGAAGACACTAAACTCTGTGGCCCGGCTGCTTTTAATGAGATTGTAATTTACAATAACGATATCCTGGGATTGCCAAATAACAAAAAATGGAAAAAAGCATTTTCCAACCATTCAGCAAGAACCGGTGTAAGGTTTATTGAAGCACTGGCAGCAAAGGCAGCAAACGAGATCGAAGATGCTGTTGCAAAAAGCGACACTGAAATTGAGACACGTGCACGAATAATAAAGACACCTGCAGAAATCAACATTAAACTCTCCCCCCTTGCCCAGCGTTACGTGACAGGCAAAAACAAGAAAATAGACATACGGGGACCTGTGTTTACCACGATAAAGACAGAAATTTCATGAAAAAGTTGCCAGATTCCGCTCTGTAGTGGTTCAGAAACCTCCAGGAAGAAATAGGCAGACAGGTTGTCACTACCGATGGCTTTGAAAGTATCGATCTTATTGCTGGTGCTGACTGCACCTATTCCAAAGACCTGGGGATATGTTGTATTGTTGTACTGGAATACCCCACAATGGAATTCGTAGAAAAAACAATTCATAATGGAAAGTCAAGTTTTCCTTATATACCGGGGTTTTTTTCATTTCGTGAGGGAGAAGCGACAATAAGAGCCTACAAAAAACTCAACCATAAACCTGACTTACTTATGATCAATGCCTGTGGTACCACCCATCCTGCAAACGCCGGGTTTGCCTCTCATATTGGAGTGATCTTGGATAAGCCCACAATAGGGATTACAAAAAGAATGTTTTGCGGCAGGGCAAAAATACCACAAAAAGAAAAAGAAGCCCAGCCATTGTATCAGGGAGGAAAACAAAAAGGTTGGCTCCTTAAAGTATTACCTGAAACAAAACCAATCGTAATTACAGTCGGACATCTTACATCCATCAAGAGTTGCCTGGAAATCACAATAAAGTGCCTGAAAGGAAACAAAATGCCTGAACCATTAAGGCTTGCTCATCGATGTGCGGGAGAAGAGAAAAAAGAAAAGGGGTAAAAGCAGTGGTACATGATTGGATGAAAAACATAAAAGGCATTGTGGATGAAGGAAGTCC